>NZ_RZTC01000141.1:0-13468 GCF_004023165.1 Mesorhizobium sp. M7A.F.Ca.MR.176.00.0.0
ACTGGTACCTGCGCTCGACGCTGAACACGCCGGCCCCTCCGGCCGCCGCCCCGCCGGCGCTGGAACCTACTGCGCCGCCGGAACCAGAGCCGCCGGCGGCCGAACCGCCGCCGCCGCCGCCTTCCGAGCTGCCGCCGACGCCGCCTCCGACCGAGGGCGACATCAACAACCCGCCGGTCGATCCGACACCGCCGGTGCAGGCCGCCGATCCGGAGCCCGAGCCGCCGCCGGCACCACCGCCGGCACCAGTTGCGGATCCGCCCCCGCCCCCGCCGGTTGTGCCAACGGATGTGCCTGACCTGCCGACACCGGCGGCGGGCGAGGAGATCCTGCTCTATCGCATCGAGGTTCCGGTCTATTCCGCCTTGCCCCCGGTCGCCGAACATCTGGCGATGACGACGCTCGGCACCTTCCACGAACGGCGCGGCGAGCAGAGCCTGTTGTCGAACACCGAGCTGTCGCCGGTCTGGGGCCGCATCTTCGGCCAGGACAGCAAGATGGCATATTCAGGAACGGTATCGCCGTCCTTCGACGGCACCCTGTTCGGCCTCCAGGCGGGCTTCGATCTGTTCGGCCGCGAAACCGCGTCGGGCCAGACCGATCGCGCCGGCCTGTTCGTCGCCTATGCCAGCATGAATGGCGACGTGCGCGGCCAGGCGCTGGGCTGGGACAATCTGTCCGTCGGCAGCATGGATATCAACGGCACCAGCGTCGGTGGCTACTGGACCCGGATCGGTCAGGGTGGCTGGTACCTGGACGGCGTCCTCATGGCCACCTTCTTCGGCGGAGACGCAACATCGTCGCGCGGCATCGGCATCGACGTCGGCGGGACCGGTGTCACCGCTTCGCTGGAAGGCGGCTATCCCATCGCGCTGGGGCAAGGCTGGACGCTTGAACCGCAGGCGCAACTGGTCTGGCAGCAACTGTCGCTCGACGATGCATCGGACCGCTTTGCTTCGGTTTCCTTCGATACCGACGGCAACGTGACCGGCCGGCTCGGCGCACGGCTGCAAGGCGAAACAACGATCAATGGCATGGCGCTGCAGCCGTACCTCAAGGCCAACATCTGGCACGATTTCGGCGGCACGAGCCATGTCAATTTCGACACCACCGATATCTCCACCGAGGGCAGATCGACCTCGTTCGAATTCGGTGGCGGTGTGATCGCCAAGGTGACGGACAAGGTCAGCATCTTCGCCACCGGCGACTACACCACCAATCTCGGCGGCGACGAGCGTCGGATACTCGAAGGCAATCTTGGGTTCAGCGTCAAATGGTAAGGTTGATCATGACCCGAAAACAATTTCGGGGTCATGAGCAAAAAGACAGCTAATTGCTGGAACGCATCGCCACCGTGGCGATGCCGGCGCCGACCAGCAGCGTGCCGCCGGTGCGGTTGAAGATCCGGATCGCCTTGGGATTGCGCACCACGTTGCGTGCGCGTGAGGCGATCAGCGCATAGCCAAAGGCATTGGCGAAGGCGAGCGCGAGGAAGGTCGTCTCGAAGATCAGCATCTGCGTCCAGAAATCGGCGTGCCGGTCGAGGAACTGCGGCAGAAAGGCGACGAAGAAGGTGATGCTTTTCGGGTTGAGCGCGGTGACCAGCCAGGCGTGCGCCATCATCTTGGCCGAGGAGACCGCGTCGGTGCGCGGTTCGGCTTTCAGCGCGCCGCCGGCGCGAAACAGTTTCACGCCGAGATAGATCAGATAGCCGGCGCCGATCAGCTTCAGGATGGTGAAGACACCAGCCGAAGCTGCCAGCAGCGCGCCGATGCCCAGCATCGACAAGGTCATCGCGGTGAAGTCGCCCAGCGCCACGCCGATTGCCATAGGCAGAGCGGTGCGCCAGCCCTGGCCCAACGCGTAGGACACGACGAGAAGGATGGTCGGACCCGGAATGATGAGGAGGATCGTCGACGCGGCGGCGAAGGCGGCCCAGTTTTCGAAGGACATGCTCGTCTCCCTTGAGCTTAAAGAAGAGGATAAATCCTCAGGCCCAGGAGAATGTAAAGAGGCGATTTCCCTGACTGCGCCAGCGGCAGATCGGTGTCAGTTCGCGCCGCTCAGCGTGCTCACGATATCGGCCAGGCTGACATTGGCACCGAGAACGGTTGCCGCCGCGACAATGGCAGCGGCAAAAAGCTTGATGTCGGTTTTTAAGATCTTGCACATGGAGGCCCCTCGCTGATGGTTCGAGGAGTAGGAAACGCCGGCGCCGGGAATATGACCCGGCCGAGGTCTTTTTGTGCAGCAGCCTTCGTTCAAGCCCAGGCAAGAAGGTCGGACATCGTCAAGGCCATGCGCAAATGCAGGCTGTGCAACGTCTTCACGCTTTATCAACCATGAATGATGAAAATGCCCGCTATCCGGCCGGACCGTGCTTCCCGCCGACAGCGTAGGGTCTGGGTATATGCGTGAGTTGCCGCAAGGTCTGACGCCGCCGCGAAATGGCGACGCAATCGAAACCGATCATCATCTTTCCCGCCGCGCCATCCTGTCCGGGGCAGGGGCGCTCGCGCTGCTGAGCGCCGCCGGTTGCTCGACCTCGGGCTTGGGTCTGCCGGCGCTCGAGCTCGACGACGTCACCACGGGTTCCGTGCGGCCGATCCGGCCAAGCATCAGCGTCGACAAGAACATCACCAGCCCCGGCGTCATGTATGCCGGGCTGACCGACGGCGGCTTCAACGTGCCGGAAGTGCCATATCTGAAGGTCAAGCCGGAATTCCGTCGCCAGATCGTCGTCGACACGACAGGCGAGGCGCCCGGCACCATCGTCGTCCATCTCAAGGAGCGCATGCTCTATCTCGTCCAGCCGGGTGGCGACGCCATTCGCTACGGCGTCGGCATCGGCAAGGATGGCTTCCGCTGGTCGGGTCGCGCCAACATCCAGTACGGCAGGGAATGGCCGACCTGGACGCCGCCGCCGGAGATGATTGCCCGCAAGCCTGAACTGGTGAAATGGCAAGCCGGACAGCCCGGCGGCCTCACCAATCCGCTCGGCGCGCGTGCCCTCTACATCTACCAGGACGGCAAGGACACCGGCTATCGCATCCACGGCTCGCCCGAATGGTGGAGCATCGGCCAGGCGATGTCGTCGGGCTGCGTGCGCCTGATCAACCAGGACATCATCGACCTCTACAGCCGCGTCTCCAAAAAAAATCCGGTCGTCGTCGTCTGACGCTTATGCGGCGTGTTGGCGCCGCTCGAAACTCCCGTTGCGCGATGCGGCAAGACAGGCCAAGGTGCCTTGAAAACCATCGCGCCGGGAGAAATCAAGCATGGCTGGAACGTTTGTCATCGCGCAGGGCGGCGGCCCAACCGCCGTCATCAACCAGACGGTTGTCGGGGCGACACTGGAGGTCCGCAAGCGGCATCCCGGTGCCAAGGTGCTGGGCTCCATCCATGGTGTGCGCGGCATCCGTGACGGCAATTATATCGACCTTTCCGCCATCCCCGAGGACCGGCTGCGGCTGATTGCCGGCACGCCGAGCGCCGCCCTCGGCTCGACCCGCGACAAGCCCGACGCCGCCTATTGCGATGTCATCCTCAACGGCCTGAAGAAGGCCGGCGCCGACGCCTTCATCTATATCGGCGGCAACGACACGTCGGGTACCCAGCAGATCCTGACCGATGCCGCCGGCGGCTCAATTGCCTTCGTCCATGCGCCAAAAACCATCGACAATGATCTCGAGGAAAACGACCACACGCCGGGCTTCATTTCGGCGGCCGAGTTCGTCGCCGGCGCCTTCCTGTCCGTCGATCTCGATTTTCGTGCGCTGCCCGGCATCTATGTCGGCATCGTCATGGGCCGGCATGCGGGCTTCCTGACCGCGGCCGCGGCCGCCTGGCAGCTCGACCCCGACAGCGGCCCGCACCTCGTCTACGTGCCCGAGCGCCCATTCTCGGCCGCCGGCTTTATCGACGACGTGCGTGCCACGCTCGATCGCCACAAGCGCTGCATCGTCGCCGTTTCGGAAGGCGTCAGCACCGCCGACGGCAAGGCGCTGGTCGAAAGCCTGGTGCCGCCGGACAAGCTTGAGCGCGACGCGCATGGCAACGTCAAGCTGTCGGGCAGCGACCTGCCGGCCGCACTCGAGCGCGCGTTGGCGGAAGGCCTGCCGGGCAAGCGGGCCCGCGTCGATGCGCTCGGCTACATGCCGCGCGGCTATATCGGCGCCATCAGCGCGGTCGACGCGCAGGAGGCGTTCGATGCCGGCGCTTTCGCCGTCACCGTCGCCGAACAGGGCGGCGGCTCGGTGGCGTTGCAATATGACGGCACCAGAACGGTGCTGAAGAAAGTGCCGCTCAAGAACGTCGCCGGCAAGACACGCCACATGCCGGACGATTTCATGAAGCCCGATGTCAATCAGCTGTCGGATGCCGGCATGGCCTATCTCAAGCGGCTGGTGCCGGAAAAGTACAAGGTCGGGAAGCCCTTCGTCTGATGCCGGGCTCACACTTGATGCCCGGCTCACAGGTGATGCCCGACTGGTTCAGCAGGAGCGTCGTCGACGACAAGACGACGATGCTGACCGAGCCCTTCGTCCATGCCTATGTTCGGGCCAATATCTGGCATCTGCGCGGTCGCGATGCCGACCTGCTCGTCGACACCGGCATGGGCATCTGTCCGCTGGCGCCGCAGATCGAGACGGCGGAAGGCAAGCCGCTGCTGGTCGTTGCCACCCACATCCATCTCGACCATGTCGGCTCGCTGCATGAATTCCCGTTGCGGGCCGGGCCAAGGATGAGCGCGGCCCGGTTCGAGACCATGGATGAGGCCGCGACCTACGCCTACATGTTCCATGACCTCGACGGTGCCGTCTCGAAACTGCCGGCGCCCGGATGGAAGTCGGCCGACTACAGGATCCCGCCCGCGCCGTTGACGCGAACCCTGGACGAGGGCGATGTCGTCGATCTTGGCGACCGGCAATTTCGCGTGCTGCATTTGCCGGGCCATTCACCGGATTCGATCGCGCTGTTCGACGAGGTCGACGGCCTGTTCTTCAGCGGCGATGCCATCTACGACGCCATGCTGATCGACGACCTGCCGGATTCCGACCGAGCCGCCTATGTCAGCACGATGCGGCGCCTGCTCGACCTGCCGATCCGCATCGGTCATGGTGGACACGGACCGAGCTTCGACGGCAAGCGCATGCGCGAGATTGCCACGGCCTATCTCAAGCGAGCCGCCGGTGGCTGAGGTAGCGAGACAGCAAGGTGCGGCCCGACGACTTTGCGACCCTGCCGCCGTGCGGATATTAAATCTTCGTAAGGTCGCCCTAAAACCCTAAATCGGGCGAATCCGCGCCCTAGATGCAAGGCCGTCGATCCGGTTGGCTGCCATGTAGGCGAGACGGGCAATTGCGACCTCGACACGCCGATGACCGATTTCCCCGCACGGGAGAGGCCACGGCGCTGGATCAACTCTCGCCCGGACAAACGACCATGTCAGATATCCTTCGCAGGCATCGCGTCGCGGCCTTGCTGGGCGCTGCGCTGATCATATCCCCCTTCGTCATGTCTTTCGCCCAAGGCGAGGGCAACACCATTCCGACGACCCAGACACCTGTCGCCGGCATCACCGCGCCCAATGGCTCGTTCGCACCCATCGTTGCCGCCGACAAGCCGGCGGTGGTGACGGTCACCACCGTCATGAAGGCACAGCCTGAAACGATGAGCGATGCATCTCCTTTCGACGGCGGCTCGCCTTTCGATGACTATTTCCGCCAGTTCTTCGGTGACCCGGGCATGCCGACGCCGAAGACGCCGCCACAACAGCAGCCGCAGCGCGCCGAGGCGCTGGGTTCCGGCTTCATCGTCGGCGCGGATGGCACCGTCGTCACCAACAATCACGTCATCGATGGTGCCTCTTCGATCAAGGTGACGCTCGACGACGGCACCGAACTTCCGGCCAAGCTTGTCGGCCGCGATGCCAAGAACGATCTCGCCGTACTCAAGGTCAAGTCGGACAAACCCCTGCCGACCGTCAAATGGGGCGATTCCGACAAGCTCATGCCAGGCGACCAGGTGCTGGCCTTCGGCAATCCGTTCGGCATCGGCACCACCGTCACGGCAGGTATCGTCTCAGCGCGCGGCCGTGACCTGCATAGTGGCCCGTTCGACGATTTCATCCAGATCGACGCGCCGATCAACCACGGCAATTCCGGCGGTCCGCTGGTGGATGTCGCCGGCAATGTCGTCGGCATCAACACGGCAATCTATTCACCCAATGGCGGCAGCGTCGGCGTCGGCTTTGCCATTCCATCGGATCAGGCCCAGAAGGTGGTCGCCAAGCTGATGAAGGGCGGCTCCATCCAGTACGGCTATCTCGGCGTTCAGATCCAGGAGGTGACACCGGATGTCGCGAGCGCCATCGGGCTCGACCATTCCGGCGGCGCACTGGTCTCAGAGGTCAACGATGGTTCGCCGGCGGCCAACGCCGGCATCGAGACGGGTGACGTCATCACCAGCTTTGCCGGGCAGGACGTGAAGGACCCCAAGGACCTGTCGCGGGCGGTCGCCGATGTCGCGCCGGGCGCCAGGGAAACGGCGGATGTCTGGCGCAAGGGCAAGCCGATGCGGATTTCCGTCGATGTCGGCCACAACAGCGACGATGTGAAGACCGCGTCGCTGGACGACGGGTCCGGCGCGCCGAGCGCCGGGCGCGCTCCGGCGATAGGGCTCGGCTTGATGGATATAACGCCCGACATTCGCCAGCAGATGAACCTAGCCGGCAAGCAGCACGGCGCGGTGGTTGCCAGCGTCAACCCCGACAAAGCGGCCGCCGCTTCCGGAATACAGGCCGGCGACATCATCGTTGCCGTCAATCAGGTGCCGGTCAAGAACGCCAGGCAGGTAACCCAGGCGATCGCCTTGGCCGGCAAGTCCGGCAGGAAATCGGTGCTGTTGCTGGTCGAGCGTGGCGACGCTCAAATGTACATCGCGGTGCCTTTTGCCAATGGCTGAGAAATGGCGTTGACGTGAACATGGGAGCGGCAGGTCCATCGGTGACGATCCCGCCGGTCTTCGCCCGTCAAGATTTCGGTTGCCCGTCACGGCATCTTCGAGAACATTGCGTCAGGCCGATAGTGGCCTGATTGCATGGGGATTGCCGCTATGGTCACCCGAGGTTTCTCTTCAGGACGGCGCCCGCCAGCCGATGGCGATGCCCGCATCCCGCCAGGCCAGTATCTGGAACAGGGTTTCCCGGTGCTGTCGGCCGGTCCGACGCCGCGCGTGCGTACCGAGGATTGGTCTTTCACGCTGAAACATGGGCCACGCCCGATCAAGAAATGGAACTGGACCGAGTTCAACGCGCTGCCGATGACCAAGATGACACGCGATATCCATTGCGTGACAGCATGGACCAAGTTCGACACGCCGTGGCAGGGCGTGCTGGTCGACGATATCCTTGCCGATGCGGGTGTGGAGCCGCCGACCGGCTTCACGCTGGCGCACGCGTTCGACGGTTACACCACCAACGTACCGGTCGCGGATCTCACCGCCGGCAAGGCCATGGTGGCGCTGCTCTACGAAGGCAAGCCGATCACACCGGACCATGGCGGCCCGGCAAGGCTGCTGGTGCCGCATCTTTATTTCTGGAAGTCGGCCAAATGGTTGAACGGCCTGCAATTCACCACGCGAGACGAGCCCGGTTTCTGGGAATTGCGCGGCTACCACATCTATGGCGACCCATGGCGCGAGCAGCGCTACACGGACGATCCATGAGCGATTCGGCGGCAGTGCAGTCGCCCTGGCAAACAGCCGGCATCGTCCGCATCGAAAAGCGCACGCCGCGTGTCACCAGCTTCTTTTTCCAGCCGTCTCGGCCCTTCGCCTATCGCGCCGGGCAGCATGTCGACGTCAGGCTGACGGCGCCGGACGGCTATCAGGCGCGCCGCTCCTATTCCATCGCCTCCGCGCCCGAAACGAACGGCGCAATCGAACTGGCGATCGAAAGACTCGACGATGGCGAGGTCTCGCCCTTCTTCCACGAGGTCGCGGCAGTGGGCGATGAAATCGAACTGCGCGGGCCGCTTGGCGGGCATTTCGTCTGGCCGGAGGATGAGAGTGGACCGCTTGTTCTGGTCGGCGGCGGTTCGGGCGTCGTGCCCTTGATGTCGATGCTCCGCCACCGCGCCGCGCGTAATTCAGCGGTGCCCGTCGTCCTGGTCTTTTCGGTCCGGGTCTGGGACGAAGTGATCTTTCGTCACGAGTTGATCGCCCTCGACGAACGCCAGGACGGCTTCGACCTGATGCTGACACTGACGCGCGAAGCCGCACGCCGTCCAGCCGACTATGCGCGGCGGGTAGACGTCGCGATGATGGTTCAAGCCATGACGCGGCTGCCGGAGCCGCCTGGCATCGCCTTCGTCTGCGGCTCCAACGCCTTCGTTTCCGCGGCCGCCCAAGCGCTGATCGATGCCGGCGTTGCAGCCGAAATCATTCGCACCGAACGCTACGGAGTTTGAACGGACTCTGGCGGTTCGGTCGAGACACGATGCTTCAAGCCTTGAAAATCGACCGACGAGGTAATACCTTGTCGGAATATGGTATTACCAAGGAGTGAAGATGGCCACCACCGTCACGGCAAAGGGACAAGTGACCATTCCCAAACCCGTCCGCGACCTCCTGGGGATCGTCCCGGGCAGCAGAGTCGATTTCCGGCGCGCCGCCGATGGCAGCGTGGTGTTGGCTCTGGTTGACAGAAAGCCGCCTGCGAGCCGCTTCGCCAATCTGCGCGGCCATGCCGGCGAGGGGCTCACGACCGAGGCTATCATGGCGCTGACGCGTGGCGGAGCGTGACGTTCGTCGACACCAACGTTCTGCTCGACCTTGTTACGGACGATCCCAATTGGGCGGGCTGGTCGATCGCGCAACTCGAGGCGGCAAGCCTCGATGGGCCATTGTTGATCAATGATGCGGTCTATGCAGAACTTGCCGTTCGCTACATCAGAATCGAGGATCTTGAGGCATTTCTGGATGCGGCCGGTCTCGAAATGGCTCCGATGCCAAGAGCCGCCCTTTTCCTTGCTGGAAAGGTATTCACGCAATACCGCCGATCAGGAGGATCGAGGACCGGCGTCTTGCCTGACTTCTTCATCGGCGCACATGCCGCCGTCACCAAGCTTCCGCTTCTGACCCGTGATGTCGGCCGCTACCAGACCTATTTCCCATCCTTGAGGCTGATCACTCCCGACGCCTTATAGCTGCCGGGTGGGCCTTCCTTCAGCCGACCGGTGAGAAATCCGCCGACAGCAACTGGAAAGGCAAGGCGCCATAGGCGGCCACCGTGGCCGCGTCGTTCCATTCGCGAAACTGTCGCGATGGTCGCGCCTCGAGCGTCAAGGCAACTCGCGCGCCGCCGAGCGTCACCTTGCCGCGAAAATGCAGCACGCGTTCCCTGCCGGATCGGCTGATGGCCATGGCGCGTAGGCGGGCAATATGCTCGCCACCGTCATTGATCTCCATCTCGATGCGGCGCCGGACCGGCGGAACGCCGATCCTGACGGTGATATCGAGCATCATGTCGCCGGTCGTTTGCGGACAGGCGATGGCCTGCGAAAACACCAGAGGCGCCGATGCCGCTTGCGGCTTGCGCGCGGCCGGTCTGCCGCGCCAAGGTTTGGCGGGCGGCACCTGCTGCAACCGGCCCTTCTTCCGCTTCAGGCGCAACTGCTTGGCAAGCCCGCGCGACAGCCAGACCAGGCCACCGAAATCCGTGCGCGGCTTGGCTTGCAGGACCGACGACCAACGCGACAGACCAGCCCGGTCGGCCATCTCCAAGATTCTGGCCATTGTCGGTTCCGGCACCGGAATGCCGATCTCGAACGTTAGATAGGATAACGCCACCGCCGCTGAAACCGCCAGGCCGCGTCTGCCGACGATGTCGAGGAACGTGTCCCAATCGACGTCTTCGCCATGGATGGCGACCGCGCAGTCGACAAGCCAGTCGCTGTGGGTATGGGCGTCGAGGCCGCCATGGGCGATGGCCAGGGCCATGCGATCGGCCGGCGACGGCACGTAGACCGCGACGCCGCTGAATTGTGCCGGGACCGCCCGTTGCCAGATCGCCAGGTCGTCTTCCGCGCTCGTCTGCGACCCGTCATAGCCGAGCTGGTGCAGGTCGATGTCACCGAAACGGCCCTTGAAGAAGTTCATCGACCGCAGCGACGCCAACCGGGTTCGCAGATATTGCGCGCTGACGCCCGAGGCGATCTGCCAGTCGCGATCGCGCAAGATGTCGAAGACGGCAGCCATGTCGCGCGGGCGCACCAATATGTCGATGTCGTGCGCCACCCGGCCACGCTGCGCCGACGCGTTCAAGGCAATGCGGCTGGCGCCCTTTATCAGCATGATGTCGGCGCCGCCGTCTGCCATCGCCTTCAGCGCCGGCTCGGCCTCGCGCATCGCCATGCGCGACTTCGTCCACAGCATCTTCTGCAGGCCGACGAGGCGCGGATGGGCGGCATGCCCGGCCAGCTTCCTGCCGAACCTGTCGGAGATGGCGGCGAGCAGGCGATGTTCTCGAAACGAGACGAGATCGATGTCGTTCTCGTCCAGCCAGCGCGCGGCGCAGCCGGCGGCTGCGTCCTCATCGGAGAGCAGCGCCGCCTTCAGCAACAGGTCCAGCTGGCCGGTGGGCCACGACCAGCCATAGTCCGGGAAGCGGCGGCCGATGCGGCGAACGGGCGTGGCGTTCAACTGGAACCTGCCTTGTTCTGGGCTCGCCGCTGCATGGCGAGCCTTGCGACCTGGAGGTAGCCCCGGTCGCGTGCCGGATCGCGGCCGTAGGAAAGGCTGCCCGGACGGATGCGGCGCAATGCAAGCACGTCGTCGAGCATGGCAAGGGCAAAGCCTGCCTCACGAACCCGGGCGATCCAGTCGATCATCTCGCCGCGACCGCCTGGTGGGTCGATGATGGGACCGACGCTCTGCGCCACCTCTTGGCGGATCATCATCGTCGTGCGCGACCAGCCAGCTCCACTGGTCGCATCGGGCAAATCGGGGCTGTCGCCGCGAAACGTCCGCCAATGCGTAAAGACGCCCGTTGTCCCGGGATGACGGTCGAGATGGACCAGCTGCTTTTCGATCTTGTCCGGCAGCCACAAATCGTCGGCATCGAGCGTCGCGATGAGCGGCGTCGAGAGTGCCGCAATGCCGCGGGTCGTTGCGCTGCCAGGTCCGGCATTGTCCTGTCGCAGCACCGTCACCGGCAGGTTCATCGCTTCGATCACCGCAGCCGTATCGTCGGTCGAACCGTCATCGACCACGACGATGGCCTCCGCCTTTGCCGTCTGGGCCAGAACGGAGTTCAGGGCAGCGCCTATGGTGGCGGCCGCGTTGAAAGCCGGAATGACGACGCCGTAGCCTGCCATCAAAGGAACCGCCACTGCGCGAGATCCTTGAAGTCGAAAATCCCCTCCACCCGGCGCAAGCTGGGGTCGGCCTTGCGACGCTTCATCGACTTGTGAATGGCGCGCATGAACTCGCGAAAGGGCACATCGGCTTCCTTGGTCATGTTGCCGGGATGACGCCTGTAGTAGAGGGCCACCGTATCGGGCATAACGTATTTTGTCTGGCTCTCAAAGATACGCAACAGATAGTCGGTGTCCTCGGCCTGTTTGAAATCCTCGTCGAAATCTCCGGTGCGCTCGATGAGGTTTCGCGCAAAGATCCCGGCGGACAGGTGGATCCCTCGCACGGTGATGGAGTGGCTGTCGGCGGCCGGTTCCAGCGTCTCGCCATCTATCTTGTCGACCAGTGTCATGCGCGAATAGGTCAGGTCCAGGCCAGGATCTTCTCCGAAGCAGGCGAGATCCGCCTTGAAGCGCCCTGTCGGGGAGATGTCGTCCGAATCGAGAAACGACACCAGACGAGTCTGCGGCAGCAACTGCTTCAGCCCGGCATTGCGCGCTTTGGTGACCCCGCCATTGATCTGCTGGAAAAGACGAATGCACGGGGCCTCGTCGATCAACGACCGTACGACGGCTGCCGAACCATCGGTCGACCCATCGTCGATGACGATGATGTCGAGATCGATGTCTTCGCGCTGCCTGAGCAGCGAGCGCAGCGCGAGGCCAACGAATTGTTCGCGATTGTAGACCGGCATGATGACGCTCAGCTTCATGGGCGTCTCCGGCAGCGTTCCGGGCTTGGCTGATCCGACTTGATTGTGTCGAGCATCATAGCATCCGCCAATCGGTGGGACTCTTCAATTCGAAGATTCCCTGGACCTCTCGCCGTGCCGGATCGGCCTTGCGCCGCCGCATCGACTTGTGGATTGCACGCAAGTGGTTGCGGACCCTGCCGCTATGCTCCTTGGTGACATTTCCGGCATGGCGTCGGTAGTAGATCGCGACCGCGTCCAACAATTCGTAGTTCGGTCCCGCCTCGAAAACGCGCAGCAGATAGTCGGTATCCTCAGCCTGCTCGAAATCCTCATCGAACTCGCCCGTCCGGTCGACAAGCCCTCTGCTGAACACGGCGGCGCTCAGCGAAATTCCCCGAAGCGTCATCGTGCGGCTGTCGACTGCCGGTTTCAGCCGCTCATCGTCAATCCGATCAACCAGCGTCATCAGCGAATAGGTCAGCTCGAGTCCGGGGTCTGCTCTGAAGCGTGCAAGGTCCTTCTTGAACCGTCCGGCCAGCGAGATGTCGTCAGAATCCAGAAACGAAACGAACTCCGCATCCGGCGGCAGTTGCCGCAGCCCGGCGTTGCGCGCCCTGGCCACGCCCATGTTGGATTGCTGGAACAGTCGGATACAGGCGTTTTCGCGCATCATCGAGCGCACGGCCCCAGCAGAGCCGTCGGTCGAGCCGTCGTCGATGACGATGATGTCGAGATCGGCGGCGTCCCGCTGCCGCACCAGCGAGCGCAATGCCGAAACGACATAGCGCTCACGGTTGTAGACGGGCATTATCACGCTCAGTTTCACGAAGCGCCCCGCGTGAGAAAGTCCGCAATCGTGCCGGCTATCTCCTGTGGCTGCGTCCCCAGCGACAGACGATAGCACGGCAGCAGGCGGGTCAGGTCGCTGAAGAAGCGAAAGCCGCTCTCCCGCTCGCCCGGCATCTGCGCTATGCCCGACGGCGCCAAGGCGATCATGGCATCCCTGCGCGACATCGGCACGATCGAACTTGCCTCGCCTCCGCCGATATGTGGCACCAGCAGCGCGACAATGTCGAGAGTTTCAGGCACCGGCCGGGGCGCGATGTCATCAATGTGAAAAGCATGCTTGCCTTGCCAGTTGAGCGGACCATGCGCCGGCAGCCGGTGCTTCAGCCCAAGCCGAGCGAATCCCTGGGGATCCTGCTTGAGTGTTGAAAACAGCGGGCGGGCAGTCACGCCGTTGGAGAGGTCGACCAGTACATAGTCGTCGCCGACGCTGTCCAGTCCGTTGAGGAGGCCGGCGGCGACGGTTCCGGATTTCCCGGCCCCGCCCGCGCCGGCCAGCAGCACGCCCCT
>NZ_RZTC01000142.1:0-13437 GCF_004023165.1 Mesorhizobium sp. M7A.F.Ca.MR.176.00.0.0
CCCGTGGCTCGCCCGGGAACGGCCCGGCACTACTCCTTTGCGCGAAAAACCTCCGGCACGACGAACACTTCGTCGGCCCGGCCATAGCCGCCGTCGGCGACCTCCTCCACCAGCACCATCGTGAAGGGGCGCACACCCTCGCCGAAAAAGTCGACGAACATGGCTGTCGTTCGATGGATGAGGTCTTCCTTCTGCGCCCTGGAGAGCGCCGCTTGCGGTAACTTGATGTTGGCGAATGGCATGATCTTTTCCTTTCTGTGGAATTTCAGGTTCGGCGTTGAGCGGTCGGCGACGGCTCAGACGACGCCGCCATTGGCGCGGATGATTTGTCCGTTGACCCAGAAGCTGTCCGGCCCGGCCAGGAACGAGACCAGCCCGGCAATGTCGTCGGGCTGGCCGAGCCGGCCGAGCGGGATCATCTTGCCGATGGCCTCGATCTGCGCCTCGCTCTTGCCGTCCGTGAACAGCGCGGTCTCGATCGGTCCGGGCGCTACTGCGTTAACGGTGATGCGGCGCGCGCCAAGCTCCTTGGCCAGAATGTGGGTCATCGCCTCGACACCCGCCTTTGTGGCGGCGTAGACGCCGTAGCCCGGCTGGTAAAGGCCGACGACGCTGCTGGAAAAATTGACGATGCGGCCGCCGTCGCGAAGCCGGCGCGCACCTTCCCGCATGCCGCGGAACACCCCGCCGAGATTGATCGCGATCTGCGTGTCGAACGAAGCATCGTCGGTCTGCGCCATCGGCGACGTCTTCATGACGCCGGCATTGTTGACGAGGATGTCGATGCCGCCGAACGCCTTCTCGCCGGCGTCGAACAGTGCAGCGATACCGTTCGGATCGGCGATATCGGCCTGAACGGCGATCGCCTTGCCGCCGCCGGCTTCGATGCTGCGCACAAGCTCTTCGGCCTCGGCGCGGCCCCGTGCATAATTGAGGACGACGGCGACGCCATCGCGGGCGAGCCGCTGTGCGATGGCGGCGCCGATGCCTTTGGAGGCGCCGGTCACGATCGCGGTTCTGGTTTGGCCACCCGTACTTGTTTGATTGGATGTCATGGAAGTCTCTCCGTGTGTTGGTGACACGGATATAGGCCGGGCCACTTCCCGGATAATCGGCTGCCTATTGACATCACTATTCGGGAATTGCGAACAAAAGCCATGGATCGACTGGACACGATGCGGCTCTTCGTTCGCGTTCTGGAGCGGCGCAGCTTCACCGCTGCCGCGGCCGATCTCGGCCTGCCGCGTTCAACCGCGACGGAATCGATCCGGCGGCTGGAAGAGCATCTCGGCGCGCGGCTGCTGGAACGAACGACGCGGCAGGTGAACGCCACCCAGGACGGCGAAGCCTACTATCGGCGCTGCCTGTCGATCCTGGCCGAAATCGAGGATGCCGAAGCCGCCTTTCGCAATGCCGAGCCTTTCGGCCTGCTGCGCATCGACGCCAGCACGCTGCTCACCCGCACATTCCTGTTGCCGCGCCTGCCGGAGTTCCTCGCCCGCTATGTCAGGATCGACCTGCAGATCGGCCAAAGCGACCGGCTGGTCGATCTCGTGCGCGAAGGCGTCGACTGCGTCATCCGCGTCGGCGAGCCGCCCGACAGCGGCATGATCATGCGGCGGCTGGCTGTCATCCGCGAGATCACCTGCGCCAGCCCTGCCTATCTCGAACGCCACGGCACGCCCGCCTCCCCCGATGCGCTCGACGGTCACCAGGCGGTGGGCTTTGTTTCGTCGCGCACCGGCGAGACCCTTCCGTTCGAATTCACCGTCGCCGGCAGTATCCGTGAGGTGCGGCTGCCAGGCCGCGTCGCAGCCAACAATTCCGACACCGCCGCCGATCTGGCGCGGCTTGGCCTCGGCCTCATCCAGGCGCCGCGCTATCGCTTCGAAAAAGATCTGGCCGATGGGACGCTCATCGAGGTGCTGGCCGATTACCCGCCCTCGCCGACACCGCTGTCGGCGCTCTACCCGCAGAACCGTCAGCTCTCGCCACGCCTGCGCGTCTTCCTCGACTGGGCCTCGCGCATCTTCGCCGAGGCCGATCTCTAGGGCAATTCCAGGAAAAATGTGAACAGTTTCCCGGGAAAGCGCATCACGGGCTGAGGCCGTTCCGGTCCAAAAGCGGACAAAAGCGAATGAGCGCACTTGATCCATAACCGAAGTTTCACGAAAATCATCCCAAAGCCGGTTGCTGCCATTCAGCGCGCCACATTCGGTCTGTTGGACCGGATATTGCGGCGCCTGGCCTAATCGCCGCAGATGCGGAACCGGATAGCCATTATGGGGAGACTGTTTATAACGGTCGCTGAAATCGCGATGACCAAGGGGAGACGATGCGCTACATACGTCCGCTTTCAATAGAAGATGCCGTTGGCCAGTTGGCCGGGTCGGCTGGTACGGCCGCCATCCTCGCGGGAGGCAGCGACCTCCTGGTCAGGATGAAGGGCGGCTTTGCCGAACCAGAACTGATCATCGACATCAAGGCGATCGATGGCTTGAGCGAGATCCGGGAAACGGCTGAAGGCTTCAGCATCGGCGCCGCGGTTCCCTGCGCCGTCCTGGGGGAGAACACCGCCCTCAAGAAGGCATGGCCTGGTGTCGTCGAGGCGGCCAAGCTGATCGGCTCGAAGCAGGTGCAGGGACGCTGCACCATCGTGGGCAATCTCTGCAACGCATCGCCGGCTGCCGACAGCGTGCCGGCGCTGGTTGCCGCCGGCGCCAAGGCAGTGGTCGTCGGGCCGGCGGGCAGGCGCACGATCCCCGTGCAGAGCGTGCCGACCGCGCCGGGCAAGACGTCGCTGGCCAAAGGCGAGATCATCGAGGCGATCCTGCTCGACAAGCGCGAGCCGCGGTCCGGCGATGCCTATCTGCGTTTCATTCCGCGCACCGAGATGGACATCGCGGTGGTCAGCGCCGGCGTGAACCTGACGCTCGACGAGCACGGGGTCGTCAAATCGGCCCGCGTGGCGCTGGGCGCCGTGGCGGCGACGGTGCTTCTGGTCGAAGAGGCGGCGGAGGTGCTCATCGGCTCCAGGCTGGACGAAGCGACGCTGGAGCGGCTCGCCAAGGTCTGCGCGGGGGCTTGCCGTCCCATCGACGACAAGCGCGGCACCATCGAATTCAGACGAAAAGTTGCGGGTGTGCTGGCCCAGCGGGCCGCCACATCAGCCTATGCACGTGCAGGAGGCAAATGATGGCTGGTGTAGCAGTTTCAACGACAATCAACGGCGACGCTGTCGAGTATCTTTGCCAGCCCGACGAGACGCTGCTCGACGTCCTGCGCGATCGGCTGGGGCTGACGGGCGCCAAGGAAGGCTGCGGCACCGGCGACTGCGGCGCCTGCAGCATCATCCTCGACGATCGGCTGGTGTGCTCATGCCTGGTGCTCGGCGCCGAGGCTGAAGGCCGCCGCGTCGAGACCATCGAGGGCATGGCCCATGGCGATACGCTGCACCCGCTGCAGCAGAAATTCCTCGAACATGCGGCGCTGCAATGCGGCATCTGCACGCCGGGTTTCCTGATCGCGGCCAAGGACCTCCTGGCCAAGAACCCCGACCCGACCGAGGAGGAAATCCGCTTCGGCCTTGCCGGGAACCTCTGCCGCTGCACCGGCTACGACAAGATCGTGCGTGCCGTCCAGGACGCGGCCATCGTGATGAAGGGAGCCTGAGATGAATTTCGATCCACGTTTTTCCGGACGTAAATTCACCTCCGTCGGCACGCGTCCGATCCGTCCCGACGGCATCGACAAGGTGACGGGTCGCGCCCGCTATGGCGCCGACTTCAACATGGCCGGCCAGCTGGTCGGGCGTGTCCTCAGAAGCCCGCACGCCCACGCCAGGATCGTCAAGATCGACATTTCGAAAGCGGAAAAGCTCGCCGGCGTCAAGGCGGTGATCACCGCGGCCGACCTGCCGGACCTCACCGATGGCGATGCCGCCATGTACGATGTCCTCGACAATTGCATGGCGCGTACGAAGGCGCTCTATGACGGCCACGCGGTGGCCGCGGTCGCCGCGATCGATGCCCGCACCGCAAGGCAGGCGCTGAAGCTCATCGAGATTGAATACGAGCTTTTGCCGCATGTCACCGATGTCGACGAGGCGGCGAAGCACACGGCGCCCTTGATCAATGATGCCATCTTCACCGAGGGCCTCGAGGAAAAGCCGGTAAAACCCTCCAACGTCACCAAGCGCAGCCAGTTTGGCCATGGCGATGTCCATCAGGGCTTTGGGCAGGCCGACTTCATCGTCGAGCGTTCCTTCAAGACCGAGCAGACGCATCAGGGCTATATCGAGCCGCATGCCTGCGTGGCCAATTTCAGCTCCGACGGCACCGCCGACCTTTGGGTGTGCACGCAGGGCCATTTCGTCTACCGCCAGCACTGCGCCCAGCTGCTTGGCATGGAAGCCTCGAAACTGCGCGTCACCTCCTCGGAGATCGGCGGCGGTTTTGGCGGCAAGACCCATGTCTGGGCCGAGCCGGTGGCGCTGGCGCTGTCGCGCAAGGCTGGACGGCCGGTGAAGCTGGTGATGACCCGCGACGAGGTGTTCCGCGCCTCGGGCCCGACCAGCGCCACCTCGATCGACGTCAAGATCGGCGCCCGCAAGGACGGCACGATCACCGCCGCCGAAGCGACGCTGCGCTACAGCTGTGGCCCGTATGCCGGCTCCTGGGCCGAGATCGGCGCCATGACCGCGTTCGCCTGCTACAAGCTCGATAACGTCAAGACGGTCGGCTACGAAGTGCTGGTCAACCGGCCGAAGACCGCGGCCTATCGCGCGCCCTCGGCGCCGAT
Source organism: Mesorhizobium sp. M7A.F.Ca.MR.176.00.0.0 (assembly GCF_004023165.1). Taxonomy (NCBI): domain Bacteria; kingdom Pseudomonadati; phylum Pseudomonadota; class Alphaproteobacteria; order Hyphomicrobiales; family Phyllobacteriaceae; genus Mesorhizobium; species Mesorhizobium sp. M7A.F.Ca.MR.176.00.0.0. Next base: position 4,801 of record NZ_RZTC01000142.1, read on the forward strand.
GGCGGCGTTTGCGGTGGAAAGCGCGGTCGACGAGCTGGCCAAGAAGATCGGCATGGACCCGGTCGACTTCCGCATCAGGAACGCCGCGCAGGAAGGCACACGGTCCTCCTACGGCCCGGTCTACGGCCCGATCGGCATCGGCCCGACGCTGGAGGCGGTGAAGAGCCATCCGCACATGAAGGCGCCGCTGGGCAAGAACCAGGGCCGCGGCATGGCTTGCGGTTTCTGGTTCAATTTCGGTGGCCAGACCTGCACCGACCTCAACATCGGCATGGACGGCTCGGTCTCGCTTGCCGTCGGCACGGTCGATGTCGGTGGTTCGCGCGCATCGCTGTCGCTGGTGGCGGCGGAGGAACTCGGCATCGACTATTCCCAGGTCAAGGCGATCGTCGCCGACACATCCAGCCTCGGCTACAACGACATGACGGACGGCAGCCGCGGCACCTTCTCGTCCTCCATGGCAACGATCTCGGCCGCCCGCAACGCGATAAAAATCCTGCGCGAGCGCGCCGCGCAGATGTGGGACATTGCCGTCGACGACGTGGTCTGGGAAAAGGGCCATGCGATCGCCAGGGGCGAGAAGCACGGCAATCTCGGCAAGCTGTCGCTGAAGGAGATCGCGGTCGAGTCGGGCAAGACCGGCGGGCCGATCGCCGGCCACAGCGAACTCGTCGCCGATGGCGCCGGCGTCTCCTTCGCCACCCATATCTGCGATATCGAGGTCGATCCCGATACCGGCGCCACCAGGGTCATCCGCTACACGGTCGTGCAGGATGCCGGCAAGGCGGTGCACCCGACCTATGTCGAGGGACAGTACCAGGGGGGTGCCGCGCAAGGCATCGGCTGGGCGCTCAACGAGGAGTATATCTACGGCAAGGACGGGCGGCTGCAGAACGCCGGCTTCCTCGACTACCGCATCCCGGTCTGCTCGGACCTGCCGATGATCGACACGCAGATCCTCGAAATCCCCAACCCCAACCACCCTTACGGGGTGCGCGGTGTCGGCGAAACGTCGATCGTGCCGCCGCTGGCGGCGATCGCCAATGCGGTGTCGAACGCCGCGGGCGTGCGCATGACGCACATCCCGATGTCGCCGCCGCGCATCCTGGCGGCGATCGAGGCGGAACGGGAATGGTCGAAGTAACGCTCTGGGGCTCGCTCGCCGCGACCGCCGGAGGCAACAGCAAGATCGAGATCGAGGCCAAGGACATAAGGGAGCTGTTCAGGAAGCTGGCTGAACAGTATCCCGGCCTCGAACCCTGGATCGACAAGGGCATCGCGGTTGCGATCGACGGAACGATCTATAGGGATACGTGGTCGAAGAAGCTGCCGGAAGGGGCGGAGATTTTTTTGTTGCCGAGGCTGGCGGGGGGATGAGGAGGACGGCCGTATCCCTACCATCGACGGGCAAGACCTGGCCGATGGACAGGTCGAAACCACTATGACGCTAACAGTTTGTCAGCGTATTAGCAGCGGACTATCGAATCGGATACTGCTGGCACAAATGTGATTCGCGAGAAAGCGACACTTCTATGGCAGCGTATGGAAGATCCATTTACTTGCATTTCCTCGATCGAGAGCTTGGCGAATCTGTGCGCCACGAGGTCACGGGCACTGATGCACAAAACGCATTGAAGTTGGTTACATTGCTATCGGGCGCGGCCCTCAATTGCGGCGTATCCTTGCTCTTTGAAAGTCCAGCTATTTCGAATTCTGCGTCACTAGATCGCTTCACGCGACTTTTGATCAATTCTGGGCAACTGTCGCTCCTAAGTAGCCATCCGACCACAACCGAGTTCCTAGAGTCCAGGGCAGTGCTATATGCTCATGACCGTACCAGGTACCCGATGTATTTTGGGGCGCCTCTCACGATTCCGCCGAAAGTGAGCATCATACCAAAGAGCTCAAGTGCGACGTACTCGCTTGCGCAAAGTCTATCAAGTTGGGGAAATGATACAGAGAGATCGACGGAGCGCGAGTTAGACGCAAAGAAAGTCGTGCTTGAAAGTCTTACTAGACGCGAAGACAGGGCGGTAACCGCTGCAATCTTTGCGGCAGCGGGTTCGAGATCGTTGCATCCGGAGTCGGCAATTGGCATTGTGCGAAGGCAGATATCAGCCGAGTATACGCGTCATTTTATGAGTACAATTAACTCTGATATAGCAACTGGTGTTCGTGGTTTGGGTTTTTTTGATAGTATATCACGCGGATTTCCGGAGTTTGACGTACAGATTCTTATGGGACTAGCGAGGGCTCTGGGAATTGTTCGGATTTTGGAACAGGATTGGGAAACATATAGGAGTTTTTGGGAGAGTTTTTATTATAGAAGAAGCGCAAACGAAGGATTTTTCGTATTTCTTGAAGAGACGCAAAGCTTAATGCTTGCGTTAGCTCGTATGTTTGCTGACATTAAATTACAATCCGCTCCATCATTTCGGATATTGACCAATCAGACACTTGAGAGAGTTGGGTCATATCTCTCATATGGCGATGTTAATTTGGACGACGGCTTGTTTGAGACGCTCAATTCGCGAATGCGAAGTATTGTTGACAGGCTTTCGAATAGTCATGAATTTAGAAATTCTTTAGAATTTGTCAAATCGGAACGAAATATGCGCAGTAGTTATGATTTTTTACTAATTGTTGCTACAGAAATTGAGAGATCTAGCGTATTTGATAAAGCTAGAGAAATTGGAAACAAAATTACTCCGTATTTTGGTGGTGGTCGCGGGTATTACGATCTTGGCTATATCTATGGGAATCGTGTTGCGCTTGTAAAGGTGGAGATGGGGTCGCTGACAGTAGGAGGGTCGGCCACCACAACTGTCAGAATGGTTGATCAACTCAATCCGCGATATATCATAATGGTGGGTATTGCTTTTGGAACGAATGAGAAGAAGCAGTCGATAGGTACCGTACTAGTTAGCAGGCAAATTCTCAGCTACGATCAGCAACGAGTGGGAACTGATGAGAAAGGAGATCGCGAACTTGTTATTAGAGGGGATAGATCTAGTGCGAGCCCGATCTTGGTCAGCCTCCTCGAGACGGCATCTGGCGTTTGGAATGAGGCTCCCGTTAAGACGGGGTTGATGTTGAGCGGGGACAAACTGGTAGACAACTTGGATTTTCGCGAGCAGCTCAAGTCCATTGCAGGGGGTGAGGCGATCGGCGGCGAAATGGAAGGGTGCGGTTTGGTGGTGGCTGCATCCGAGTCTTCGGCCCACTGGGTAGTTGTCAAAGCTATTTGCGATTGGGCTGATGGCAAGAAATCTACTCAGAAGAAATCCCGACAGGCTTTGGCGGCTAAAAATGCTGTCTCTTTTGTCTTTCAGGCGCTCCGGATTGGGCCTAACGATGGGATTACACAGTAAGTGTCAGATAGCACACGGGATCAATTCATAATAGGCGGTGGCCTTGGAGGCCTAACAGCTGCGTATGTATTGGCGGAAGCTGGATGTAACGTTGCTCTAATTGATCGAAGTCTGCCGGACGCAAATGGCGCCCTTGGCGGCTTTACAGGATTTTCGGGGGCGAAATTCTCCGTACTCCCGGCAGGTCAGGGGTTGATCCCGGTCGCAGGAACAGTCGAGAGATTGCAGCAGGCAACCAGCGAGGTGCTTCGGTTCTTTGATATCGAGGGCAGGCGGGCGATTGAGACAAATGACACTAGTGCGGATACGCCGCTTGCGAATGGTGGAGTTATTAGACGGTACGAGTCGATTGTGCTCACGCCGCAAGAGATCGAGCGCGCCATTCAGACCGTGTCGCATCGTGTCAAGGGATCAGTTGCGGTCCTAGACGGGAAGGTCAGCGAACTTCGGAGGATAGGCTCGCAATGGGTAGCGTTCGGTGCTGGCGGGGAGATCGCGCGGGCCCGCTTTGCTATTTTCGCCGCAGGCAGGACTGGTGGTTCATTGCTGAGGGGTGCTGGAGCTACTCCCCAGGAAGGGAAAGGGATCGATCTCGGCGTTCGAATCGAATTCTTAGATCGACGGGCACTTCAGCAACTGCGGGAGCGAGGGCCGGACGCAAAAATATTGATGGGCCGAACCCGAACCTTCTGCCTGAATCATCCAGGAATCGTCTATCGATACCCATTTCTTGATATCTCTATACCAGGTGGGATAGTCGCGGATCAGAGTCACCCATCAGCAAATGTCGGGCTGCTGACCCGTGTCTCGCGAAAGAACGAAGCTCTGGATGCGGTTCTTCGGTATCTCCGTACTCTGCCCCAAAATACCTATGAGAGCGCCTCGGTAGTGCGGGGGGCGCCTTTCCAGGATAAGATGGCTATGCTTAATGCGGCTTATGGCCCGGTCGTGGCAGATGAGCTCCAGAATTTCGCTGGGATGTTGAACGAGACGGGTCTTATGGACTGGAATCGCGATCACAGGATTCATTTCCCTTTGCTAGACTGGCACTGGGATACGTTCGGAATTGGGTCAACGCACCGCACCGATCAACCCGGCCTATATGTCGCAGGCGATGCGGCTGGGCACGCCAGAGGTCTTCTGCAAGCGGGCATATCAGGTTGGCTGGCAGCAAACGAATTGCTCGCAGATGCACGCGAATAGGTTTTTCGATCCCCTCTACGGTCGCACAAGCCTGAAGACTTGGGAAGCCGAGCTGATGCGCGCACCGGAAGTGCAGCGACTGCGCAATATCAGGATGTGCAATATCAATTCCTTGCTCATGACGGGAGCCTCCGAGGTTTCCCGATTTGAGCATAGCCTCGGAGTTCTTCGCCTAGCTAAGGAGTGGGCCTCGGCCGCGCAAGCCACGGATGAAGATGCCGTTATATTGTCTGCGGCTGCGATGTTGCATGACATCAAGACAGGTCCGTTTGGCCACTCACTAGAGTATACCCTCTCCGACAACCCCACTCTAAGTGACCTCGAACACCAACGGATTGACCGTGGGCTTGAAAACGCCTTCTTTCAGCGCACAAGGGCAAATGTCTCTTATTTGGGAGCTCAGTTTGCGGCGCGCGAAAAACTGGAAGAGCACTGGCCTTCCGTGGCGCGCACCATAGCTGGAGAGGGCCCGCTAGGTCCTCTCATCAGTGGTTCGATCGATCTGGACAACATCGATAATGTGGTTCGGCTTGCTTACCATATGGGTTTAGCCACGCGGGACGATTGCCATATAGCCATCGCTCTGACGAGAGATATCAGAGTCGAAGGCGACGGCTTGTCGATCTCTAATGCAAGTGTCAGTTTAGTAAAGAGATGGCAGGCGTTGCGGCACCAGCTCTACCGATATCTGTTACATGATTGGGCAGAGTTCTCCGCCAAAGGGATGCTAACGAAAGCGATTGAGCTTGCGACAGAGGCGCAATTAATTGGGACAGATAGCTGGATACTGACGGATGACGGCCTCATTCAGCTACTTATCAGCTCATCCGTCGGGGAGCACCAAGAAATAGGCGTACTTGTTAAGCGCTTGATGCTAGCACAGCTATATGAGCCGGTCGCAATATTGAGAGGCTGGCGGATAGACAAATATGGATATCTGTCTGACCCAAGTGAAAAGCGGCGGATAGAGCAAAAAATGGGTGAAATACTTAAGACTCATTGCATATTTCATGTAATACTCGACAAAGCAAAGACGGATAGGAAGTTGAGTTTTTACGTACGTGATCGGCGTCAACAAATGGATGTGGGCTCCGATACAAGAGAAATATTGGTGGGTCTATTTGCGTCTCGTTTGCATAGCGAAGGCGTAGGTAGGCGAGCAAGCTCAGAGTTTCGCCGCGATATGTATCCTTATATTGGAGATTTCGACGAACTGGAGGATCCATTGGAAGACCCGTTTGCGGCTTCGCCTAGCCAGTTAAGCTTCATATGATTGATAGAGATATCTATAGACAACTATCGATAGTTGATTGGGATTTCATCGAACGGACAGATCTGGAGCTTTCGGCGATACATTGGTATCCAGGCAGCTTTGCTCCGGGCCTTCCTAGTGTACTTGTCGAACTTCTATCGGAACCCGGCGATACCGTTTTCGATCCGTTTTGCGGCGTCGGTACAACGGCGGTAGCATCCATACTCCGAGGTCGTAGTTCAATATCCTGTGATGTCAGTCTGATAGGTGTGATGTCCGGCCTGGCTACAACAGGCCTAATATCGCTCTTACTTAGCAACCAGTACTTATTTCACGGAGTCTTCGACGATTTGCGATTGTTAATACAAGGGATCGATACGCAGAATGCGTTGTTGACCCGGTCGTTGAGTTCTGGATCGGCTGTGGATGATCACATTAATAGTTATGGCGGCACCTCGCTTAGTGCCGTTTTCAAAAAACTATTTGGTCAACCCTCGCTTGAAAACCTAACGCGTTGGTATCATTCAACGACACTCAACGAATTGCAGCGACTTATTGATTCCCTTGAGACGGCGAGGACATCGCAGTTTTGCAAGGTAGTTGGTTTCACGATGATTTCGGCCATAGCGCGCAGCTTGTCGTCTGAGACGCGTAGTTGGGGGCATATTGCTGACAACGTAAAGCCGCGAGAATTTGTATACAAAGATGTTCAGCGTGCTGCTTTGTCGTGGCTCCAGCGCACACAGAAGCGCTTAGCGGAACTGCGGCGGGCGGCCGCTCCTATGTTGCAGCTCCCCAAATTTGAATTCCGTCTTGTTGACTGGACTACTAATCAGCCGTCCTTCCCCATGCCTTCTGCGGCTTTGCTCATAACATCACCGCCCTATGGAGGTGCAATCGACTATGGATTAGCGCAACGGCTATCGCTGTATCTCCTCGGATTGTCGGATGAATCAATCGCCGGTCTCGTTAGTGCAGAGATCGGCGCCAGAAGGAAGCGCTTCAAGCCGAGGCATGTCGACGTATGGGCTGAGGAATTAGTCAATGCTGTTGGCGCGCAAGTTCTGATGCTGGACATTGGCGCCTACGCCGCATTTGTAATGCCGCACAAAGATCACGGCCGGGATGCCGGTGAACTCCTGCTGAAAGAAGTACTTTCCCAGAAGGGCTGGAAGCTAGAGTTCTCTGCCGACCGATCTGTGCGGCAGTCTCGTACGCGGCAATCGTGGACATCAATCAAAAAGGAGACTATCTTAGTATTTCGTGGGGGGTAAGTAAAAATGTTGTACGTCATCACGGGTGTGCGCGGCGCCGGCAAGACAACATTGATCGATAGTATCAAGAGGCAACAAGTTGCCACCATACTACAGCCCTCGACAACGAGGCCGCGTCGATTTAAGGGGGAAGCTGAGTATAATTTTGTGCGCAAGTGGGATTTGGAGAAGTACGCATGGACGATTGAGTACGGGGGTTATAATTACGGAATGCGAAAGAGTGAAATCGAAAGATCGATAAATACATTTTGTTTTACTGTTTTTGAGCCTACGTCAATTGATATATTTTACAATTATCGCGCTAACGAGCGTCTAGACGCCAAAGTAATCGGTCTTGATACAATTCGTAATTTGAAGCAGCAGCAATCCCGGGTTGACATGTTGCCGTCTCGCATGATGACGGCTGAGCAGTTCGAAGCGGCGCTGAGAAAAACCCGAGATGCGGACATCTGTATTGATGGCGATGCAGATGAGATCCTTTCGAAAATTAAGCAGTTGGTGCAACCGAGTGAAACATAAACGGCGGAGCCGAGTGGCCCGTTAGGGTAACCCAGCCGTTTACCATACTAGAGCTAGTGGAGTTGGCCTCCACTCTACCTTTTCTCCACTATCCTTAAATAAGCCGCCGTCACGAACAGCACGATCAGCCCGAACAAGATCCGCCTTGCCCTCGGGCATTTGCAGGATACTCAGCAGGGTCGCCAGCACCGGGAGATTTCACGCCGAGGTGACGGGTGCCGCGAGGCGCTTCAGCCCGTGAACGCTTCGAATGTATCCCTGGAGGTCAGCATCGCCTGGCCCTTGAACGAGATCGAGAAATCACCAAGCCGGTGCCGGCCTTGGTCATTCTTGACCAGGATGTCTCCATCAACCTTGGTGAAGTCACTCTCGATGCCTTTGACGATCCTGTCGACGTAGCGCAGGTTGCTCTTGACGGAGAGACTATCGTTCTTGGCCAGTTGCTGCGCGAGACGTTGGAGCTTCGGTCGTCGCCGATACTTTGCAGCCGCGCTTCAACGGCCTTGGGGCTGGTGCGCGCCAACGGCGGCTTTCCATCACTCGCTCCGCAGCCCGGCGCCTTTTGCCCGGAAGGCGCCGCCAAGGCTATGGATACTTCGTCGGCGGTACGGCAGGGTTCAAATCGCCCTGCAGTTCCTTCGGCAGCGGCAGGCTTGAGCATTGCAGGTGCACCTCGCGGGCGAACAGCTTTCGTTGCTTCTGCTCATGCTCCTTGATGGCTGCGACGAGCCCCATCGAGTATGGACCAAGCAGGACGCCGAAACCCCACCCCGGATGCTCCTTCTCGCGGGCCTGGTAATCCGAAGCCGCCCGGCGGGCCTGCTGGCATGCCGGCGAAGCCCATTTCTGGTCCTGCTGCGAAAGCGACGCCTGATAGTCGACCGGGGATGTCGCGCATCCAGCCACTGCCGCGGTCAATGCGAGGCAGATTGCGATTCTCATCCGAAGCCTCTCCTATCCTTGTGCAGGGCCTGCATAGACCTCTTCATCCCACAAGGCGATAGCTGCGGCCAGGCGC
>NZ_RZTC01000143.1:0-5177 GCF_004023165.1 Mesorhizobium sp. M7A.F.Ca.MR.176.00.0.0
GCCCAGGAGCAACCCGCCGGCGCGGCACCGGCGGGTTGCTCCTGGGCCATCGCGCTGCCGGCCGACAGGATGACGGATGCGACCAACGCCGCCAACAAACCAGTTCTCGACAACAGCTTCTTCCTTGTTCTCACAGCGGCCTGCCGCCTTCTATTTCCCGCCGCCGCATCAGATATTGTCACTGCACATAGCCGACAGGCTGGCCGGTGACGGGGTGCGCGAACACGCCCATCTCCACACCGAAAATGCCTTTCAGCACATCGCTGCGCATGATTTCGCCTGGCGTGCCGCGCGTCAGCAGCTTGCCGTCCTTGAGCGCGATCAGTTCGTCGCAGTAGCGCGCCGCCATGTTGGGATCGTGCAGCACGACGACGACACATAGGTCGCGTTTGCGGCTGAGCTCCTTGACCAGCCCGAGCACCTCGACCTGATGGGCGATGTCGAGTGCCGAAATCGGCTCGTCGAGCAGCATGACGCCGGCGTTCTGCGCCACCAGCATGGCGAGCCAGGCGCGTTGGCGCTCGCCGCCCGACAATTCGTCCACCAGCCGGTCGGCAAAACCCTCCATATCGGTCAGGGCCAGCGCCTCCTCGACATGCTGCCTGTCCTCGGCGCGGAAACGGCCAAGCGCGCCATGCCAGGGATAGCGCCCGAGCGTCGCCAGTTCGCGCACGGTCAGGCCGGTCGCCGCAGGCGTCGTCTGCGGCAGATAGGCAAGCGCGCGGGCAAATTCGCGGGCGCCCCATTGCGGCAACGGACGTCTGGCGAAAGTGATGGCGCCTGAACTCGCCGGCTGCTGGCGCGCCATGAGCTTGATAAGCGTCGACTTGCCCGAACCATTGTGGCCGATCAGCCCATAGACGCGCGAGCGCTCCAGTTCGAGCGAGACCGGACCGAGCAGCGTCCGCTCGCCGACGGCAAAGCGCACCGCGTCGATATGGAAGGCAGTCTGGGCATCAATTCCAGCCATGCTCATGGCTTTTCTCCAGTGCGGCCGCCCGCATTTCCAGATTCCGGCATTTCGACGGGTCGTGCCCGGTTGACTATGAAACATGACCTTACTAGTCAACATTGAAGATGACTGCAACGATCAACAAATCGGCGCGACCGGCAATATCGGCACGAAATTTGGAAACAGGGGGCGCACCAGATGATTTCAGGACATGGACCGATTTGGCGGAACCGGATAGTGCGCAAGCGCCTGCTGATCGCAACGGTGTCGCTGCCGGCCCTGCTTGGCTGCGGCCATGCACTGGCCCAGGAGACGGTCACCACCACCCTAGACCCGATCAAAGTCCAGGAACGTGTCGAAAGCGCTTTCGGGCCGGTCAAGGGCTACGTTGCCACAAAGGGCTCCACCGGCACCAAGACCGACACGCCGCTGATCGAGACGCCGCAATCGATATCGGTCATCACCAGGGACCAGATGGAAGCGCAGGCCGTCGTCAGCCTGAACAGCGCGTTGCGCTACACACCCGGCGCCACCGGCAATCTCTACGGCACCGACAATCGCGGCCTCGGCCTGCAGTTGCGCGGCATTTCGAACGCCAGCGGCGTCTTCTACAGGGACGGGCTGCAGCTCAAGGAGAGCAATTTCACCCTGTTCACCGCACTCGATTCCTATGGCGCGGAACGCTACGAGGTGCTGCGCGGACCGGCGTCGGTACTTTATGGCCAGGCAAGCCCCGGCGGCATCATCAACTATGTCAGCAAGCGGCCAACCGAGGAAAACCTGCGCGAGGTCGAATTCGGTGGTGGCAGCTTCAACCGGTATGAAGGCAAGTTCGATTTCAGCGGCGCGGTGAACGCCGACAAGTCGCTGCTGTTTCGTCTCACCGGTGCCGCTCACATGGGCGACACGCAGACCGATTTCGTCAAGGACGACCGCATCTTCATCGCGCCGGCGATCACCTGGCAGCCCGATGCCGACACCAGCCTGACCATCCTCGCCAACTATCAGCGCGATCGCTCGGGATGGGCGATGCAGTATCTGCCTGCCTACGGCACGGTCATACCGGGCAAGAACGGCAAGTACCTGCCGAACAGCATGTTCGTCGGCGAACCCGGCTTCGACTCCTACAACAACGACCAGGCCTCGATCGGCTACGAATTCGATCACCGTTTCAACGAAACCTGGCAGGTTCGACAGCATGCCCGATACGTCCACCTTACCCACACCGAGGAAGGCGTCTTTGGTGGCGGACTGACGGACTCGAACGGCCTGGAACCTTCAAGCGGCGATTACTACCGTTATGCAGATGCCGGTGGCACCAAACTCAGCGGCGTCACCATCGACAACCAGGCACAAGCCGATTTCGACACCGGGCCGCTCGCCCACACGCTGCTCGTCGGCCTCGACTACAAACGCTATACTTACCGCGACTATGCCTCGGAAGGGACCGTCGAGGACGGTTTCAACGTCTTCGATCCGATTTACGGGTACCCGATCACCGATCTGACGCCCTACACCGATACCGACACCACCCAGCAGCAGGTCGGTCTCTATGCGCAGGACCAGGTAAAGCTCGGCAACTGGCGGCTGACCCTTGGCGGCCGCCAGGATTGGTCGGACGCCAAGGTCTACGACAATCTGGCCGGCGGCTACATTCCCGAGCAGAAGGACAACGCCTTCACCAGCCGGGCGGGGCTCGTCTATCTCGCCGACAACGGGCTTGCGCCCTATGTCAGCTACTCCGAATCGTTCCAGCCCGTGGCCGGCGCCGACAGCGACGGCAATCTGTTCGTGCCCGAGACCGGCAGGCAGTACGAGATCGGGCTGAAATACCAGCCGACCGGCTGGAACTCCTTCATTACGGCATCGGTTTTCGACCTGACCCGGCAGAATGTCGTGCGTTCCGGTAATGAGGGCTCACCCAACGATCTGTTCCAGACCGGTGAGATCCGTTCGCGCGGCGTGGAACTGGAAGCCGTGGCGAGCCTGGATGCGGGCCTCGATCTGAGAGCGGCCTACACCTACCTCGACACGAAGATCACCAGGGCGACCGCTGTCGAAGACGTCAACGGCGTCTGGGTCAGCAACGAGGGCAACACGCCCTTCGGCGTGCCAGCCCATTCCGCATCGCTCTGGGCCAATTACACCTTCATGGGCGGCAAGCTCGAAGGTCTCGGCCTCGGCGCCGGTGTCCGCTATGTCGGCTCGACCTATGGCGACGACGCCAACAGCTTCAAGGTCCCATCGGTCGTGCTTGCCGACGCGGCGGTGCATTACACCTGGCAGAACGCCACGCTCAGCCTCAATGCCAGCAATCTGTTCGACAAACGCTATGTCGCCTCCTGTTTCTCTTCGGGCTTCGGCTGCTTCTACGGCGAAGGCCGCAGGATCAACGGTTCGGTGAAATACACATGGTAGAAGCAATGTGGCGGGCCGGCCCAAAATGGCGGCGCTGACACGGCGCCAGTATCTTGCCGGCCTCGCCGCGACCGGCCTCGCTTTGCCGGGCGGCATGGCACGCGCGGCACCTGCCCGCGTCGTCTGCCTGGAATGGACATCGGCCGAACTGGTGGTCTCGGTCGGCCTGTCGCCGCTCGCCGTCGGCGACACCAGGGGTTATGGCGACTGGGTGCAGGGCCCGGCGCTGCCGCAGGCCACCATCGACCTGGGATCGCGCAGCGAGCCCAATCTCGAACTGCTTCGGGAACTGCGGCCCGACCTGATCGTCGGCGCCTATGGCTATGGCTTGGACGAGAACAGCTTCACCAGATTGGCGCCGACCTTCAACGTGCCGTTCTACAGCGGCAAGGCTCCACCTTACGCGCAGGCGCAACAGGTGACGCTGCAGCTTGGCGACATGCTTGGCCGCAGGACGGAAGCAGAAAACCTTGTCGGGCGCACCGAAGCCTCGATCGCCCAAGCGCGTGCCAGGCTGGAGCGGGCGGTGCAAAAACCGGTCTGCGTCGTCAGCATGTTCGACGATCGCCATGTCCGCGTCTACGGCGCCGGCAGCCTGCTGCAGGATGTCCTCGACCGGCTCGGCCTCGTCAACGCCTGGACCGGCGCCACCAATGAATGGGGTTTTTCGACGGTCGGCATCGAGGAACTGGTCGCCGTCGGCGAGGCGCAACTGATCTCGCTCGATCCGATCCCGCCGCACGTCAGGATCAGGATTGCCCGCAGCTCGCTCTGGGCCAATCTGCCCTGCGTCCGGAACGGCCAGGTGCGGACCATTCCGCCGGTCTGGCCGTTCGGCGGTCTCACTGCTGCCGCGCGTTTCGCCGAATTCGTGGCAGCGGCATGATCGCTCAGGCAACGTCCCTGCCGCGACAGCGCGACGGCATCGGCGCGCTCATCCTGCTGGTGGCCGTGCCCGCGGGCCTGGCACTGATGCTGACCATCTTCGATCTCATCAACCTTTTCCCGACGCACTTGTGGTGGCATGCGCTCACCGCTCCCGACACATCCGATCCAGCGCAGTTGCTGTATCGCTATGCCTTCCTGCCGCGTGTCGCCGTCAGCATGCTGGCCGGCGCGGCACTTGGTCTCGCCGGTGTCGTCATGCAGCATGTGCTGCGCAACCCGCTGGCCGAGCCGACCACGATCGGCACCAATGCCGGAGCGAGCCTCGCATTGGCGGCCGCCACCCTCTACGCACCATGGTTGCTGGAAGGCGGCCGCGAAGGCGTGGCGCTGGCTGGCGGCGCGCTCGCCACATCAGCCGTTTTCGCACTGGCGCGCGGGCGCAGCTTTTCGCCAGTGTCGATCATCATCGCCGGCCTCGTCGTCAGCCTCACTTTCGGCTCGGCCGGCGCGCTGCTGATGGCGCTCAACCGCGAATACACCGAGGAGCTGTTCATCTGGCAGAGCGGCTCGCTGGTGCAGAATGGCGACGCGGCGGTCCTTGTTCTGGCGCCATGGCTGCTGGCCGGCATCTGCGCCGCGCTCCTGCTCTGGCGACCGCTACGCCTGCTCGACCTCAGCGACGACGGCGCGGCATCGCTCGGCACCCGGCCGGCCGTCATCCGCCTTGCCGGCATGACAGTCGCCGTCTCGCTCAGCGCGCTGGTCGTCGCCGAGGTGGGCGTCATCGGTTTCGTGGCACTCGCCGCCCCGGCGCTGGCGCGGCTGGCCGGAGCGCGCACGCTTGGCCGCCGCCTGGTCTGGCCGCCGGAGCAGGAGCGCGGCGCAGATGCCGGCCAGCAGCCATGGCGCCAGAACAAGG
>NZ_RZTC01000143.1:5187-13422 GCF_004023165.1 Mesorhizobium sp. M7A.F.Ca.MR.176.00.0.0
GTGCCCTGCTCTGGCTCACCGACCGCCTGGTGCAGCATCTGCCGTTCGCCGGCGAAATCCCCGCCGGCACCGCGACCGCTTTGCTCGGCGCGCCGCTGCTGCTGTTCCTGTTGCCGCGAATGCGAACCACCCCCGAAAGGCAGGCCGACATGGTGTCGTCGATACGCCTGCCGACAAACGGCCTGCCGTTGATCGCGGGCCTGCTGGCGCTCATCCTCGCGGTTGTCCTCGCCATCGGCTTTGGCCGTGGCGCAGGCGGTTGGCACTGGATCGCATCCGCGGATTTGACCGAGCTGCTTGCCCTGCGCGCGCCTCGCGTCGTCGTCGCCCTGTCGGCGGGCGTCCTGCTCGCCGTCGCCGGCACGCTGATGCAGCGCATGACCGGCAACCCGATGGCCGCACCCGAGGTCCTGGGCATTTCCGGCGGCGCCTCTTTCGGCGTGCTGGCGCTGCTGCTGCTCAGCGACGGCTTCGACCGCGCGGCAATGCTCGGCGCCGCCCTCGCCGGCGCCTTGCTGGCGCTGACGATCGTCGTGCTGGTCGGGCGGCGCAATGCCCTGTCGCCGGAACGGCTGCTGCTTGCCGGCGTCGCCGTGGCGACGGTCGCGTCCGCCTTCGCCGCGCTGCTTCTGGCCAGCGGCGATCCGCGCATGGACTTCCTGCTCGCCTGGCTGTCGGGATCGACCTATCGCGCAACGCCAACGGATGCCTTCACCGCCGCAGCGGTCGCGGTCACCGTCCTCGCGCTGGCGCCGCTGACCGCGCGCTGGCTCGATATACTGCCGCTCGGCGAAACCGCCGCGCGTGGCCTTGGCCTGCGACTGGGACGCGTTCGCGCCACATTGCTTGCGCTCACCGCATTGGCCACCGCAACCGCGACATTGGTCATCGGCCCGCTGAGCTTCGTCGGCCTGATGGCGCCGCACCTCGCACGCATGCTCGGCTTCCGCCGCGCCGTGCCGCAGCTTCTGGCCTCGGCCATGACAGGCGGGCTGATCCTCGTTGCCGCCGACTGGGCAGGGCGGACGCTGATCTTTCCCTGGCAAGTGCCGGCCGGCCTCATCGCCGCCTTCGTCGGCGGCCCCTATTTCATGGCGCTGATGTGGAAAGGCAGGCAATGAAGTCCGTCCTGGCCTATTGCCGCCGTTGCGCTGCCGATTGTAAGCAGCGCCCACCGATGACGGCCGGCGCGCTCACCGCGCCCGTCAAGACAGCTTGCGGTTCACCTCGATGATCAGACGTTTCCTTTCCTACTACGCGCCCTGGAAGGGGCTGTTCGCGCTCGACTTCTCCTGCGCGGTGCTGGCCGGCCTGCTTGAACTCGGCTTTCCCATGGCGGTCCGCACCTTCGTCGACCAGCTGCTGCCGCAGCAGGACTGGACCTTGATCATCATCGCGTCTGCCGGGCTGCTGGTGATCTATCTGCTCAACACGGTGCTGATGGCGGTCGTCACCTATTGGGGCCACATGCTCGGCATCAACATCGAGACCGAGATGCGGCGCAAGAGCTTCGATCATCTGCAGAAACTCTCGTTCCGCTTCTACGACAACCACAAGACCGGCCATCTCGTCGGCCGCGTCACCAAGGACCTCGAGGAAATCGGCGAGATCGCGCATCATGGCCCCGAGGACCTGTTCATCGCCATCATGACCTTCGCCGGCGCCTTCGTGCTGATGTTCACGGTCAACATGCATCTGGCGCTGATCACGGCGGTGATCGTGCCTCTGATCGCCTGGGTGACGATGCGCTACGGCGACCGCATGGAGCGCAACTGGCAGGCGCTCTACCGGCGTGTCGGCGATTTCAACGTCCGCATCGAGGAGAATGTCGGCGGCATGCGCGTCGTCCAGGCCTTCGCCAATGAGGAGCATGAGCGCACGCTGTTCGCGCATGACAACCAGCGCTACCGCCAGACCAAGCTCGACGCCTACCGCATCATGTCGGCCAGCAATTCCCTGAACTATATGGGCATCAGGTTGATCCAACTCGTGGTCATGATCGCCGGCAGCTATCTCGTCATCACGGGAGGCCTCAGCAATGGCGGCTTCGTCGGCTTCCTGCTTCTGGTCGGCGTCTTCGTACGGCCGATCGAGAAGATCAACTCGGTGATCGAGACCTATCCCAAGGGTATTGCCGGCTTCCGCCGCTACACCGAATTGCTCGACACCGAACCCGACATCGCCGACCGGCCAGGTGCCGTGACCGTAAGCGGCCTCAAGGGCGATATCGAATATCGCGGCGTGAGCTTCGGCTATGGCGACGGCAAGCCGGTGCTCAGGGGTATCGATCTCACCATCCACGCCGGCGAAACCATCGCCTTCGTCGGCCCGTCCGGCGCCGGCAAGACCACCATCTGCTCGCTGCTGCCGCGTTTCTACGAGGTCAGCGCCGGCGCGATCAGCATCGACGGCATCGATATCAGGAACATGACGCTCGCTTCGCTGCGCGGCCAGATCGGCATCGTCCAGCAGGATGTGTTCCTGTTCGGGGGCTCGATCCGCGAAAACATCGCCTATGGCCGCCTCGGCGCTTCCGACGAGGCCATCACCGACGCCGCACGGCGGGCGCAACTCGACGACATGATATCGGGCCTGCCGGCCGGCTATGACACGATCATCGGCGAGCGCGGCGTAAAATTGTCCGGCGGCCAGAAGCAGCGGCTGGCGATCGCCCGCATGTTCCTGAAGAACCCGCCGATCCTTATCCTCGACGAGGCGACGTCGGCGCTCGACACCGAGACCGAGCGCGAAATCCAGAAGTCGCTGGCCGAACTTGCCGAGGGCCGAACCACGCTGGTCATCGCACACCGGCTGGCAACGATCCGCGGCGCCGACCGCATCGTCGTCGTCTCGGAGTCGGGCGTCGTCGAACAGGGTTCGCACAGCGAACTGCTCCGCGCCGGCGGCATCTATCGGCGCCTGCACGACGCCCAGCATCTGGTGTCGTCGCGCTGATCCACTATGGTCTGCCAAAGCAGGGAGCCCCGGATGATCAAGGCAACGCCCTTCGATTTCCCCTATGACGGCGCGCTGGTGGCCGAAAACACAGCACTGGTCGTCATCGACCTGCAGCAGGATTTCCTGTCGACGACAGGCTACTTCGCCAGGCAGGGCTATGACCCGTCGCCTCTAAGGGCGATCCTGCCGACCGTCAGCCGGCTGATATCAGCCGCCCGCAAGGCCGGTGTCAGGGTCATCCACACCAGGCAGGGCTACCGGGCTGACATGGCCGACATGACGCCCTACGAGACATGGCGCCGCAAGCGCGCTGGGCTCGAAGGCACCGAAATCCTGCTGCGCTCTGGTCCAGGATTCCAGATCGTTCCGGAGATCGACGTCGCCCCGCAGGACATCATCGTCGACAAGACCTGCAACAGCGCTTTCACCTATACGGATTTCGAACTTGTGCTGCGCGCGCAAGGCATCACGCATCTCATGTTTTCCGGATGCACCACGGATGTCTGCGTCCACACCACGCTGCGTGAGGCCTGCGACCGCAATTTCCAATGCCTGACGATTTCGGACGCCTGCGCCAGCGGCGACAGACAAGCGCACGAAGCAGCGCTTCACATGGTGACGGTTGAGGACGGCGTCTTCGGAGTGCTGGCGGATGCAGCCGCCGTCATTGAAGGCCTGTCGCGGCTTGGCGACAGGCCCGAGGCAACAAAAGGCTGAAGAACTTCAGCCCGTTGCCCGCGTCTCCAATCCTGCACGAGACGCATATGCCCCAGGCTGGAATGCCTCGTGTTCGCGACGCGCCAGCGAATTGCGCAGCAGAGCGATCGTTTCCCGGCCGAGCGTTGCGATCTCGCGTGGCGTGTCGACGCCGACAATCATGAATTCATCGATCCCAAGGGCTGCATACGCAAGCAGCGACAGGGCGGCCTGGGCTGGCGGCCCGGCAACATCGACCGCCTTGTGGCCGGAGGCGGAAGCACCTTGGTGAATCCCGACCGGAAGCGCGAAGCGCAGCTTGCCGGCCCGACCATGTTCGGCGGCGGAGCGGCGCACCCGCTCCATCAATTGCCGGATCTCGTCGATCGAGCCGGGCGCCAATTCAAAGACATCGGCATGCCGGCCGGCAACTTTGAGTGCCGTTCCGGACTGCCCGCCCATGCGGATGACCAGGTCGGCGCCGTGCGGTCCCTTGCGCGGCACATAGCCGCCCTTGATGCTGTAGAACGTTCCTTCGTGGTCGAAGGGCCGGTCGTTCGACCACAGCCGCTTCAGCAGCACCAGATATTCGTCGATGCGCTGCCAGATGACGGTGTGCCCGACCGGCCGTGTTTCGGCGTCGGCGTCGCTCAGCGGCTCGCTGATCATTCTCAGCGCCAGGCGCCCGCCGCTTTTCCTGTCGATCGACGCCAGTTGGCGGGCCGCCACGGTCGGTTCGACCACGCCCGCCCAATGGGTGAGCACGACTTCCAACGACGAGGTGCGATCGAGCACCTGGGCCGCAAGATCCATGTTGGTCAGCAGTCCGGCCGAATCGTCGATGACGATCTTGCGGAAGCCGCCATCCTCGATCAGCCCGAGCTTGGTCGCGGTCTCGGCAAAGTCGTAGAAAAAGGGAACCGCGGCATCGGCGGTCTTACCGGGAATATGCGTGAACTCGATCGGCATTGCCATGTCCTCCGTGGTGTCGGGCGCGCGAAAGCACGCCGAGGATTCGGTTCATTCAACTCCGATTGCCTGAAAGCGGTGGGCAGCTAAGCCCGGTCGATCTGACGACTCAGGGAATAAGGCCCAGCACAACGGCCCCGGTGAACACGAACGCAAGGGCAAAGACGAGATAGGCGAAAGCCCCGGCATAGGCCGGGCGAAAGGCCTGGGCATTGGCCGACCGCTGATCACTGCGATCCGTCTGGGCGTTCTGGATATAGGACATATCGACCTCCGTCTCGGCGGTTAATCTATAAAACTTGTAGACTTTGTCGATTGCTATTTTTTGGCCAAAGATGGAATAATTTTCTCCTATGGTGCTGGAAGTTGGTAGGTACTTGCTTAGAGGGAGCACTCCAACGGCCGATCCATATGGAGCGTCCGTTTTCGCTTCTGCGTCCGAATGGACCTATGACCTTGCCCTCGCTGCACGCAACTCGTGGATTGGCCGCCCGGCGCCGGCGCGGTAGCATCGCCCAACCCGCAAAGCGAAAACGTCACATAGGGGCAGAAAAATGGGCACAAGACTGGCCGGCAAGGTCGCCATCATTTCGGGAGGAGCGACGGGAATGGGTGGAGCGGCTTCGGAGCTGTTCGCCGCGGAAGGCGCCAAGGTGGCGATCATCGACCGCAACGGCGAGGCGGCCGCCGCAACCGCAGCGACAATCAGGGCGCGCGGCCATCTCGCCGAGCATTTTGTCGCCGACGTCTCCGACGAGGCACAGGTCGAAGCGGCCGTGAAGGGTGCTATCGAAAAACTCGGACCGGTCACCGTGCTGTTCAACCACGCCGGCACCATCGTGATAAAGCCCTTCCTGGAGACCACGGTGCAGGAATGGGACTGGCTGCATGCCGTCAATGTGCGCTCGATGTTCCTGATGACGCGCGCCGTTTTGCCCGGCATGATTGCGGCCGGCGGCGGCTCGATCGTCTGTACTTCGTCGATCTCGGCGGTGGCGGCGACTCCCAACGAAGTGCTCTACGACACCACCAAGGGCGCCTGCCACATGTTCGCCCGCGCCATCGCCGTCGAGTTCCGCGACCGAAACATCCGCTGCAACGCCGTCTGCCCCGGCTTCATCCGTACACCGCACGGCCTGCGCGAGGTCGCCGACCTCGGCAGGCTCGGCGTCGACGTCTCCGACGCGGCACTGGCCGCGCAGCAGGGCTGCATCGGCGAGCCGGAAGAGGTGGCGAGAGCAGCGCTCTACCTGGCCAGCGACGAGTCGAGTTTCGTCAACGGCACGCATCTGTTCGTTGACAATGGTTTTACGGCGATGTGAGGCTTTCCAGGGACAGGTTCTTCGTCCCAGGGACAGCTTGTCGCCCTTCCTCTACCCCGTCGATCGGGGGAGAGGAAAGGCACCAAGTCCTGCTCGTCTACCGTTCTTCCCGTCGAAACGGCTTGAGCAGCGCCGACGGTGCCGTCGCGTTGCGCGACATCACCGCCATGGCGACTATGGTGAAGATGAACGGCAGCATCAGGAACGCCTCGTAGGGGATGTGTCCGAGCCCGCTGGCCTGCATGCGCAGCTGCAGCGCATCGACGAAGGCGAACAGCAGCGCCGCCCCCGCCGAGCGCCACGGATCCCAGCGGCCAAACACGACCAGCGCGATCGCCACCCAGCCACGCCCCGAGACGACGCCGAAGGTGAAGGCGTTGAACTGCGCCATCGACAGAAAGGCGCCGGCCAGCCCCATCAGCGCACCACCGAGGATGACCGCCTGGAAGCGCGTGGCGATGACGCTGACCCCCGCCGAATCCGCGGCGCGCGGGTTTTCGCCGACCATGCGCACCGACAGGCCCCATGGCGTGCGGTAGAGCACGAAGGCGGCGAGCGGAATGGCCAGGATCGCCATGTAGACCAGCGCGAACTGGTTGAACACCGCCGTCCCGAGCACCGGGATGTCCGACAGGAGCGGGATCGGCAGCGTCTGAAAACCCTTGATGTTGGGCGGCACTGATTGCTGGCCGAAGATGAGCCGGTAGAGGAAATAGGCGAGGCCCGACGAGAACAGCGTCACGCCGATGCCGCAGACATGCTGGCTGAGGCCGAGCGCCACGGTGAACAGCGCATGCAGCGCGCCCATCAGCATGCCGGTCAGCACTGCCGCCAGCACGCCGAGCCACAGGCTGCCGCTGAGGCTGGCGGCGGTAAAGCCGGTCATCGCCGACAACAGCATGATGCCTTCGATGCCGAGATTGAGCACGCCGGCCCGCTCCGAGAACATTTCGCCGAGCGTCGCGAAAGCCAGCGGCGTGGCAATGCGGATGATCGCGGCCAGGAAGCCGACCTGGAAGATCTGTTCGAACACCGCGCTCATCGGGCAACTCCGACGCGGCGGATGCGATAGGCGGTGAACAGCAGCGCCACCAGCATGGCAAGCAATGCGGTGCCCTGGATGACGTCACTGAGGAAGGCCGGAACGCCGGTCGCCCGCGACATCGCCTCGGCGCCGGTCATCACGGCGGCAAGGAAGATCGCTGCCGGCACGACGCCGAGCGGATTGAGCCGCGCCAGCATGGCAACGACGATGCCGGAATAGCCGTAGCCCGGCGAGATGTCGCTCATCACCTGGAAATGCACGCCGCCGACCTCGCCGACGCCGGCCAGTCCGGCCAGCGCGCCGGACAGCAGCGCCGTCGAGATCAGCACCCGCTCGACATGGATGCCGCCATATCTGGCGGCTTCCGGGTTTTCGCCGGTGACCCTGATCCTGAAGCCGAGCGTCGTGCGCACGATCAGGAACCAGATCAGCGGCGCCGCGATCAGCGCCGCGACGACGCCGAGATGCAGTCTTGTGCCTTCGAGCAGCACCGGGAAATTGGCCGAATCCTCGATCGGCGGCGAGATCGGATAGCCGCTGAAGGAGTCCTTCCACGGGCCTTCGATCAGCGCCATCAGCGCATAATAGATGACCGAGTTGAGCAGCAGCGAACTGACGACATCGTCGACCTTGAATTTTACTCTGAGCGTCGCCGGCACCAGCGCGACTGCGGCTCCCGCCGCGGCACCGGCGACCGCCATCAAGACCATGGCGAGTGGTCCCGGCATTGGAATGGCACCGACGAAGCAGCCGGCCACCGCGCCGGCCAGCAATTGGCCCTCGGCGCCGATGTTCCAGAATTTGGCCCGGAAGGCGACCGCGACCGCCAGTCCGGTGAAGATCATGGGTGTTGCACGCACCATCGTTTCGGTGATCGCATAGCTGTCGCCCAGCGACGCCGTGAACATCACGCCATAGGCTTCGAGCACGCCGGCGCCGGCCAGCGCGATGAGGCCGCTGCATAGGATGAGCGTCCCGCCGATCGCCAGCAATGGCAGAGCGAGGTTGAACCAGGCAGGTGTGCTTGTGCGGGCTTCCAGGCGGAACATTAGGCGGCACCCTCTGTTCTGTCTGTCGAACAAGAATTCTGACGAAGAGGGACCCCCACCCCTAGCCCCTCCCCACAAGGGGGAGGGGAACTCTCGCAGGCGCCGACCACGACAAAACAGCAGAAGTCCGGGCTCGGAAGCTGTGTGAACGGCGAGCGGCAGCATCCCCCTCCCCCTTGTGGGGAGGGGTTAGGGG
>NZ_RZTC01000144.1:0-9721 GCF_004023165.1 Mesorhizobium sp. M7A.F.Ca.MR.176.00.0.0
CTCCGGAGGGAAAGGAAGGGAGCCCCGTTGGAAGAGCGTTGGCGGCAACAGGTTCGCGCCCTTCCTCCACCCCGTCGATCGGGGGAGAGATGGCTCGGCGAAGCCGAGACGGAGTGGGGGTCGACCAGCTCGGGCGCGTGTAAGCAAAGATATCAAACCGCACCCCGCCCGTCGGCCGACCAGGCTCCGGCGCCGGCCATGGCCAGCGCAATAAACCCGCCTGCTATCGCAATGTCCTTCATCAGCATCTGCTGGTGCAGGAAGGCGAGCATCGCGTCGCCGCCGCCCTGGCCATAGTGGCCGATGAAGCCGGCGGCAATGCAGAAGGCGGCGAGCAGCAGCGCCGTGACCCGGGTCTGGAAACCGACCAGGATGAGCAGCCCCGCGATCAGTTCGCACAGTCCCGTGCCCCAGGCAGCAAGTGTCGGCAGCGGCAGGCCGAGGCTGGCGAAATAGCCTGTGGTGCCGGCTATGTCGCTCAATGCATGGATACCGGAAGGCACGAACAGGGCGGCGAGCAGCAGCCGGGAGAGCAGGAGCAGCGCGTTGCGGGGCATGTTCACCTCCCTTATCGGCCGCAGGCCGGCCTCCCGATAACCCGATCCTATCAGAAACTCCGGCCGACAGATCGGCGGGCATGTACCAACAACGAAAAAGCGGCGCGGAAAATTCCGCGCCGCTTTTTGTCGGCTATTGCCGGGTTCTTGGCTCAGCCGCGCTTAGCGTCGATCGAATAGGCGCCGGCGCCCGAGGAAGCCAGCACGAGGAAGCCGCCCGCAATGGCGAGGTTCTTGAGAAACTGGATCATTTGCATCTGGTCGGCCCAACCGGTATGGGCGACCAAGCCGGTAGCGACGGTGAAGATCGCCAGCACCCAGGCAACAATCCGGGTCTTGAAGCCGACGAGGATGGCGAGGCCGCCGAGAAGCTCGATCAGGCCGACGACAATGGCCGTTACGGTCGGCAAGGGCAGGCCGAGGGCACCGAAATAGCCGGCCGTGCCGGCGATGGCGGTCAGCTTGCCGAAGCCTGAAAGCAGGAAGATGACGGCAAGCAGGACGCGGCCGAGGAGGATGGTGGTCGAGGCATTGGATGCGCCGGAACCGGCGACTGAAGTGTTGATGGACATGGTGGCTCTCCGGAATGGTTGATACCGGGGAGATAGAGCAAGCCGACTGTTCACCAAAGCCACCAGACTGGCGACACATTGTTCACAGTACTTACGTTTCCGTGATCGGGCGGCCTGCGAAAAATTTGCTTCGCGTCACGTCGTGACGAGAGTAAATTCTCCCGTCACGAAACACCCGGCTTTTGGTCGACGCATTCCGGACCGAAAACCGAAAGACACTTTCCTGGAATTGACTACCCCGGATGCGTCATGTCCTCCGGCCGCACCAGCCGGTCGTAATCGGCTTCGCTGACCAGCCCGGTTGCAAGCGCTTCCTCGCGCAGCGTGGTGCCCTTCTTGTGCGCGGTCTTGGCGATCTTGGCGGCATTGTCGTAGCCGATGGTCGGCGCCAGTGCCGTCACCAGCATCAGCGATCGGTCGAGTGCCGCCTTGATGTTGTCTTCGCGCGCCTCGATGCCGACGACGCAATTGTCGGTGAAGGACACCGAGGCGTCGGAGAGCAACTGCACCGACTGCAGGAAGTTGTAGGCCATCAGCGGGTTGTAGACGTTGAGCTCGAAATGGCCCTGACTGCCGGCGAAGGTGAGCGCCGCATTGTTGCCGAACACCTGCACGCAGACCTGTGTCAGCGCCTCGCATTGGGTCGGGTTGACCTTGCCCGGCATGATCGACGAGCCCGGCTCGTTTTCCGGCAGCGACAGCTCGCCGAGCCCCGAACGCGGACCGGAACCGAGGAAACGGATGTCGTTGGCGATCTTGAACAGCGCGGCGGCCGCCGCATTGATGGCGCCGTGCGAAAACACCATGGAATCATGGGCCGCCAGCGCCTCGAACTTGTTCGGCGCGGTGACGAAGGCGATGCCGGTAATGCTGGCGATGCGATCCGCCACCCGTTCGGCGAAGCCGACCGGTGCGTTGAGGCCGGTGCCGACGGCAGTGCCGCCCTGCGCCAGTTCCTGCAGGCCGGGCAATGTCAGCTCGATGCGCTTGATCGACGAGGCGACCTGCGCCGCATAGCCCGAAAATTCCTGGCCAAGCGTTAGCGGGGTGGCATCCTGCGTGTGCGTGCGGCCGATCTTGATGATGTGATTGAACTCTCTGCTCTTGGCGGCGAGCGCCTTGTGCAGGTGCTTCAGCGCCGGCAACAGATCGTGCACGATGCGTTCGGCGCAGGCGATGTGCATGGCCGTCGGATAGGTGTCGTTCGACGATTGGCTCATATTGACGTGATCGTTGGGGTGCACCGGCTTCTTGGAGCCCATCACGCCGCCCAGCATCTCGATCGCCCGGTTGGAGATCACCTCATTGGCGTTCATGTTGGACTGCGTGCCCGAGCCGGTCTGCCAGACCACCAGCGGGAAATGGTCGTCGAGCTTGCCGTCGATGACCTCTTGCGCCGCCTCGACAATGGTCTTGCCGATCGAAGGATGAAGGCGTTTGAGCTCCATATTGGCCTCGGCCGCCGCCCGCTTGACGATGCCCAGCGCGCGCACGATCGACGCCGGCTGCTTCTCCCAGCCGATCTTGAAATTGCCAAGGGAACGCTGCGCCTGCGCGCCCCAGTACCGGTCGGCGGCAACTTCGATGGGACCGAACGTGTCGGTTTCGGTTCTGGTATTTGCAGCGGTCACAGGTCTCTCCTTGTCGAAGTCGGCAACGGCGTATCGCGTTGCACAAACGGCTTCAAGCGGAGATTGCGGGCGGCAAGTATGCAAATCGGTTGAAGGTGTGCTGGTAATCTCCCCCCTCGAGGGGGAGATGTCGCCGAAGGCGACAGAGGGGGTCGGTTCGACCGGGCGCGACCTCCTGCCGCCGCCGGAAAAGGTTGGCGTCCATGTGAGGCGACCCCCTCTGGCCTGCCGGCCATCTCCCCCTCAAGGAGGGAGAAAAGCAGCTCACCCCGCCGTGTATCCCCCATCGATCGAAAAAATCCCGCCACTGGTCCACGCGGCCTCGTCGCTGGCCAGGTAAACAGCCATCCCGGCCAAATCGTTGGGGCGGCCGATTCTGCCGAGCGGATAGCTGCGTTCGACATAGGCCTTCAGTTCCGCCTTTGCCTCGGCTGGCAAATTGTCGACGGTCTTGCGCCGCATGGCGGTGTCGACCGTGCCGGGCGCGATGGCATTGACGCGGATGCCGCGCGGGCCGAGTTCGAAGGCGAGCGACTTGGTCAGCGAGTTCAACGCGCCCTTCGACAGGGAATAGAGGCTCGACGGCCGCTTCGGGATCATCTTGTTGGCGAAATAGGACGAGATGTTGATCACCGATGCGCCGGCTGCCAGATGCGGCAGCAGGCCCTGTGTGATGAAGAACACAGCAGTGACATTCAGCGCGAAGGATTGCTGGAACTGCGCCTCGCTGACGGTTTCGAACGGCACCAGGAAAGCCACTCCGGCATTGTTGACGAGGATATCGATAGGCGTGCCCGATTTTTTCACATGCTCGATGACGGACGCAATGCCGGCCGATGTGGCAAGATCGGCCGACAGCGTCTCGATAGTGCCGCCGAGCTGCTTGCGGGCGTCGTCGAGCTTCTTGGTGTCGCGGCCGACGATCAGGACGTCCGCACCCTCGTGCAAAAAGGCCTCGGCGATCGCCAGGCCGATACCGTCCGACCCACCGGTGACCAGCGCGCGCTTGTTGTGAAGTCTCATGGGATGCTCCAAGGCTACTCTGGCCGCCGCGAGAGCACCGCATATCAGCGGGCGAGGTCAAGCGGCCAGCCTATCCGGTAGTGGGTCAGTTTGAAATCTGTCTCGCCTGAACGTGGCTCAGCAGTGAGACGACATATCGTTCCATATCAAGCCTGCGAGCGGTTCCAAGTACACTTGCCCAGGTATCCTGCGGACCGGCGCCAGAGGCGATCATGGCCGGTGCGTTGTGAAATGAATCCGCGAGCATACGAGCTCTGGATAGATCATCGGTCGCGCGAATTTCGACGAGGACGATGCAAAGAACCCTCAGGATATTTTCATTCGTGATGGGTTGAGGATCAATCAGTTGAGACACCTTTCTTTCGGTACGCCCCCGAGCCGCTGGCTTTTCGGCTTCCTTCGCCTCGATCAGCGCAACGATATCGCTAATCTCCTAAAGCTTGCCAGTCACGCCGGCGGCCATCGCGGGCGTCATGCGCATGAAGCATGAATGCGGACAAAGTTGTAATACATGAAGTGCAGGGGCAACGGCGTTGGCGTGAGCTTCCACTGCCGTTGGTCAGGTGCGTGAAGCGGCGCATATGCATCCGCATAGTCCGGTTTTGGCGTTCGGCAAATGACGTGCTGACGTGCTTGATGTCTGGATTACCTTCGATCCACTCTTTCCGCGCACCAGTGCATTCGGCGGGGCTATGCACTCGATTGTCATACGCCGTCCCATACTTTCTGTAAGCATATAGGAGTTCACGGCGGGTCACGACAACGGCATTCGCGGCATCAAATTTCAAACTGACCCACTACCGCCTATCCCACGGTATGAACTTCGGTGACGGGCTCCCGCAGGGCCAGCCGGCCCGCGACATAATTCTTGACCTGGCGGACGGCCTGTTCGCGCGAGACGCTGCCCGGTTGCAGGCCGAGCCGCAGCCAAAGCCCGTCGATCAGCGCCGTGACGCCAAGCGCGATGTCGTCGGCATCCGCCGGCGAGGCGAGGCCGTGCAGGCCCGACAACAGGTTCGAGCGCATGCGCGCATGGATCACCCGCTGGATACGGGCCATCTTCTCGTCGCGCGGCACCTCGGCGCAGAGCGACAGCCAGGCATGGCACAGAGGCGGCTGGAACAGATGCTCTTCGAAATTACCCTCGATCACCGCATCCATGCGCTCCATCGGCGTACGCGCCCGGCGAAGCCGCGCGATCACCGCCTGGCACAGGACGGCATTGGCTTCGCGCATCGCGTGCTCGAACAGTTCCTGCTTGTTGCGGAAATAGTGCAGCACGATGCCTTTGGAGGCACCTGCCTGGGCGGCCACTTTTTCCAGGGTCGCGCCGGCAATGCCCTCGCGCTCCAGAACCACGAAGGCCGCCTGCCGCAGCTCCTTGCGGCGTATCTCACTGAGACGCTTGAGTTTCACGGGATTGGTCCATGCATTTCGAATCCACGTTGACATTTTCGTCCGCTCAGATCAAGAATTGACCCATGGGACAATAAAAAGACCAATTGGTCAATTTCACGAATGAGGAGAACCGAAATGTTGCGCATCCTTGCAAACGGCGTCTGTTTGGCCGCCCTCATGTTGGCCTCTCATGCGGCCCAGGCGGCCGAGGGCCAAGAGTGCAGGACGGTCCGTATGGCCGAACCCGGCTGGAACGACCTTGCCTTCACCACGGGGGTCGCCAACATCCTGTTGGAGGCGCTCGGCTACGAGCCCCAAAGCCAGGTGCTCGGCATCAACGTCATCTACGAGGGCATGAAGAACAGGGACCTCGACCTGTTCCTGGGCTACTGGGATCCGGCCATGGTCACCTATTACGAGCCCTACAAGAAGGACGGCTCTGTCGAGAATGTGCGCGTCAATCTCGTGGGCGCCAAATACACCTTCGCCGTCCCGACCTACGCCTGGGACGCCGGCGTCAAGGACATTTCCGATCTGCACAAATTCGCCGACAAGTTCGGCAAGAAAATGTACGGTATCGAGCCCGGTTCAAACCAGTTGATGATGGACGCCATCGCCGATCCGGCCTTTGGCCTGGACGGCTGGCAGGTGGTCGAGTCCAGCGAAGCCGGCATGCTTTCCGAGGTCGGCTACGAGATCAAGGAAAAGCAGTTCATCGTCTTTCAGGGCTGGGCGCCGCATCCGATGAACACGATGTACGACTTCAAGTACCTGACCGGCGGCGACAAGTTCTTCGGCCCGAACTTCGGCGCCGCGACGGTGACGACGCAGGTGCGCAAGGGCTATCTGCAGCAATGCCCGAACGTCGCGCAATTCCTCGGGAATCTCGCCTTCGACATCGATTTCGAGAATGTCGGCATGGGCTATCTGATCAATGACGGCATGAAGCCGGAGGACGGCGCGCTGAAGGCAATCACGGCCAACAAGAGCCGTCTCGATGCCTGGCTCGCCGGCGTCACCACTTTTGACGGCCAACCCGGCCTTGCCGCGGTCAAGGAAAAGCTCGGCCTGTGAGGGCGGCGGTGCTTGATGCTTTGCCGGAACAGGACGCCTGGGCCGGCCGCAAGCAGTTCGTCACTGTCGGCGATCTCGACATCGCTTATGTCGAGATATCAGGCGCCGAGCCGGCACTGCTGTTGGTGCACGGCTTCACCGACACCAGCCGCAGTTTTTCGCTTCTGGCGCCATATCTGGCCGACCGTCGTCTGATCATGCCGGATCTGCGCGGCCATGGCGCCTCGCAGGCCGGCAAGAACTGCGGCATCGCCGATCTTGCCGATGATACCGCCAGGCTGATCCAGAGTTTACAACTCGACCGACCGGTCGTCGTCGGCCATTCGCTGGGCGCCATGGTGGCCATCGCATTGGCAGGGCGACACAAGGAGCTGATCGGCGGGCTGGTGGTCCTGGCCGGCACGTTGAAGCCCGATTTCGCGCCGGGTCATCCGCTGGTCGCGGGCGTCGAGGCCCTGCGCGACCCGATATCGCCGGCCGATCCGTTCTATGCCTGGTGGCATGCCTGTCGTTCCGACGTGCCAGCAGCCTTTCTCGCCGGCTTGGCGCAAGAGGCCTCGGCGATGCCGGTGCCGCGCTGGCGCGCGATTCTCGACGAAATCCGCCGCGCCGACCTGACCGATGCTGCACGAGCCGTGCAAGCCCGGACGCTGATCATCGCCGGCGCCTGCGACCCGCTGTTCGGCGAGGCGCACCAGCAGGCGTTGCAATCCGCCCTTGCCGGAGCCGTCTTCGTTCGGGCCGAGAGCTGTGGCCACAACCCGCATTGGGAAGACCCGGTCCTTGTCGCAAAGGCGATCATCGATGCATTTGAAGTCTAACGCCCGACCAATGATTGCGATGTGGGCGACAGCCGCAAAGTCTCCGTTTGTTTGGTCAGGCCGAGCTGCGCGGCCTGCCAAAAATCCCGCCATGCCGGAGAAGCGGCTAGGGCGGCCTGGTGGCGGGCATGCGCCTCGGTGCTGGCAAAACCCATGACGCTGATGAAGACGTTTTCATCAGCCCGTACCGGCAGGCGCGGAAAACTGTTCTCGGCATGCTCGGTAACGAAGGCGGCGAGCAGGCGTGCGTCGGCCGTCATCAGGCACGCCGTCTCAGTCTCGAAGCGAGTGGCGAAATCTGCCTCCGTGCCGGGCTGCAAATGATGAATCTCGATGACAACGATGCCGGTCAGCGGTTTGTTTCGAATGGGCTTTTCGTCATCGGCCAGGCTTGGCCGCTGCTTGCCCGCGAGGTCGAAGCCGGCGGCGGGCCACGCCGGCTTCAGCAGCAGCACATCGTCGGAATCGATCATCGTTGCGTTGGCCGCATGGCTGTGCGCCGCCCAGACCGGCCCGCCATAAAAAGCGGCGAGAGCATTTTTCCGCGCATCCATGCCGTCGAAGCCGCGCATCCAGACGAACATGTCAGGCTGATCGAGGTCCCGGAACTGGCCGATGAT
This sequence comes from Mesorhizobium sp. M7A.F.Ca.MR.176.00.0.0, assembly GCF_004023165.1. Lineage (NCBI taxonomy): Bacteria > Pseudomonadati > Pseudomonadota > Alphaproteobacteria > Hyphomicrobiales > Phyllobacteriaceae > Mesorhizobium > Mesorhizobium sp. M7A.F.Ca.MR.176.00.0.0. The sequence goes on from NZ_RZTC01000144.1 coordinate 7,697, forward strand.
GGTCATGCCGGCGTCCTCCTGGCCCTCGATCAGCCTTCCGTCGAAGATGCCGATGAGCGTGTCGCGCCGACCAGGCTTCAGCGTGTATCGCCGAAGCTCGACGACAGGCGAAGCGAGCGCCGAGGGTTTCGTCGCAACGTTCTGGGGCAGGTTCATCCGACATTCTCCAAAACAGGGTGATCGTCCTGTTTTGTAAAAAAGACCGGTTGTCCTGTTTTGTCAACATGCTAAAGTTCGGCAATGTCAGCAGAGATGACCGTCCAGCCAAAACCGCGCCCGGGAAAACGCACCAACGACCCTGAAGGCATGCGCAAGAAAGTGCTCGATGTCGCCGAGGACGCGTTCCAGGCGCGCGGCTATCACGCCTCCAGCATCGGCGATCTGATGGCGGCGGCTGATGTCAGCGGCGGCGCGCTGCATCACCATTTCCCGACCAAGAAGGCGCTGGCGCTGGCGGTGATCGACGAGCGTGTGGCCGCAGCGGTCGAAGAGACATGGATCGCGCCTGTGCTGGCGGCGGCGTCGGCCCGCGAGGGCGTGCGCTCGGTGTTCGAGGCCGTGGCGGCGGAACTGGAGCAGCAGGGTTTCGTGCGCGGCTGCCCGCTCAACAATCTGGCGCACGAACTGTCGCTTGCCGATCCCGATTTCCGCATTGCCCTTTCCGGTATCTTTGCCGGGTGGCGGCGCGCGATTGCCGACAAGGTGCGTGCCGACCAGCAGGCGGGCAAGGATGGGGGCACGGACCCCGAACGCTTCGCCGCGCTGACGGTCGCCGCCTATTCCGGGGCGATGTCGATGGCCAAGACGGCGCAGGATGCCGGTGTGCTGCGGGATTGCCTGGCGGGGCTGGAGCGCAGCGCGCCATCGCCATCGCAGGGCGGATTGGCAGCCAGGCGACGCAACAGGATACTGCCACGGCCGAGAACCCCTTGAATTTGCGTCGCTGCGTTCTTCAGGCGATGCCGGGCGAGATGGGGAACGCCGGGCTCGGGTTCAGCTACTCGGCCAGCGGCTTGATCGTCTCGTAGCCGTTGACGGATTCCGAACTGGTGTCTTCATCGTAGCGCCGCGCGAGCGCGGCTTGCAGATCGGGCGCATAAAGGGCGGTGAATGAATCCAGCGTCTCGCCGGCGCCGTTCTTGAAGGTCTCCTTGACCGCCAGGACATTGTATTTGCAGTCGCCCAGACGGAATGCTTCCTTGCCCTTGACGATCAGGCTCAGCGTCTTGGTGCCCTTCGGCGGCTTGTTCGGCGACAGCTCGACGAACTCTATCGTGGCCTTTGCCCCCGCCTTCAGCGGGAACAGCTTTCGCAGATCGGAAAACGGGATCATCGCCTGGCGGCCGGTGTCGCTGTCGCGAAACACCTCGATCAGGCCGGCGAACAAATATTGGGTCTGGGGCGATTGCGATTCGTAGGTGTTGATAACCGACATCATCCCGCCGGCCACGGGCCGAAATTCGCTCTGGATGCCGGGTCTCGCCAGAACGAAACCCTTCCTGGCGGACTTGGCATCGACGCAATCGGCGGCATGCGCGGTGCTCGCGCACAACATCGCGGCCAGGATCATGCAGATAGCTGCGGCTTTCATTTTCGTCCTCCTCCGCTCGCGCAAGCGAGACATGCCAGACCCATGGCGTCATGTCGATGATGGCGCAGAGGCGCTGGACGACCGGCTGCTGTCCATGCTGAATCAGCGTATGATGAATCGCCATTCGACTGGATCGCTTTCCCGACGCAACTTCCTGGTACAGGCTGCGGGATTTGCCGCGGCCGGCGCCTTGCCGCGGCCGGCCTTCGGCCAGACCGGGCAACGCGTCCAGGCGATCGACGCCACCTTCCTGTTCATCGCCGATGTCCATGCCTGCCGCATGGCGAGCGGTTTGAGCCCCGACTGCCTGCAGGAAGGCAAGACCGACGCCGCGCTGCTGCGCAACGTGGCGGTGCTGAATGCGCTTGGCGACAAGGACTGGCCGGCCGAGATCAATGGCGTCGCCACCGGCCTGCGTTCGGCCGGCAGGATAG
>NZ_RZTC01000144.1:9731-13335 GCF_004023165.1 Mesorhizobium sp. M7A.F.Ca.MR.176.00.0.0
GCCAGATCACGCAGCCGAGCGAGGGCACCCAACTGCTCCAGTTCAGCCAGCGCTACAGCCAGGGCGTCGGTCCGGATCGCGTGCACATGCCGGTTTATATCGGGCTCGGCAACCATGATCTCGACCAGAACGGGCCGCTGCACCATGTCGACTGGTACCGGCGCGAACTGCGCGACTATGTCGAGGTCAACCATCGCGCCGGCGTGTTCTTCAAGCCGCCGGTGCCGGCCACCGACTATGATGTCGACACCGACTGCTACTCCTGGGACTGGGGCGGCCTGCATCTGATTCAGACGCATCGTTTCGCCGGCGATACCGGCCACGGCGCCGAGAGCAGCCTGCCATGGCTGAAGCAGGACCTGGCGACCTATGCGGCGGACGGCCGTCCGGTCGTCCTGTTCCAGCATTATGGCTGGGACACTTTTTCGGTGGAACGCTGGGATGCCGCCAAGAGCCACTTCGATGATGACGGCACCGGTGCGCCGCATTGGTGGAGCGAGGCCGACCGGCAGGCGTTGCTGGCGGCGCTGAAGGGCTACAATGTCGTCGGCATTTTCCATGGCCACCAGCACGAAACGCCGCTGATCTATCGCAGGGACGGGATCGACCTGTTCAAGCCGAAGGCTGCCTATATGGGCGGTTTCGCGCTGGCCAGGGTGACCAGCGACGGCATGGACGTGGTGCTGGGCGAGGCGACCGGCGATCATGGCGAGGTTGCCTTCACCAATGCTTTCAGCAAGGGCTGGAGCACATGAAAAAAGGCGGCCTTCGCGGCCGCCTTTCCCTCGATAAAGCGCGTTTCTCGATGTCGGATCAGAGCGCCTTCTTGACCTTGTCCTTGACGTCGCCATAGGCCTTCTGCACCTTGCCGGCGATCCGGTCGCCCGTGCCTTCGGCCTGGGTCTGCCTGTTGCCGGTCGCCTTGCCCGCGGCTTCCTTGACCGAGCCTTTGACCTGCTTGGCCACGCCCGCAACCTGATCCTTGTTCACCATTTTTGCGCATCTCCTGGGGTGTGAATTCGGAGGAATTCATTTGCGGGTAGCCAACGGGCCGGCGTCGGTTAGGTTCCAGGCGTCGCCCGGACGGCAGATCAGGTCGCGCGGCCGCCGCCTTGGGGCAAGGTCGGTGGGCTAGGCTGTGAACACGCGTTGGCAATGGGATTTTCGAGGCCAGGCGTGCGGGGAGAAAAATGGCAGAATTTACGCTCTATATCGGCAACAAGTGTTTCTCCTCATGGTCGCTGCGGCCATGGCTGGCGATGAGGCATCTGGAGATCCCGTTCGAGGAAGGTTTCGTGCGGCTGCGCACGCCTGAAACCTTTGCCAATCTGGCGAAAGTGTCGCCGACAGGTCAGGTGCCGGTGCTGAATCACAATGGCAAGATCGTCTGGGAAACCCTTGCCATCCTTGAATATCTTGCCGACCTGTTTCCCGAAAAAAAGCTCTGGCCGGCCGATATCGACGCCCGTGCGCTGGCGCGTTCGGCCGCGACCGAGATGCATTCCGGCTTTCGTGAGGTTCGCTATGGCTGGCCGATGAATTTGCGTCGGCCGAAGGGCCACAAGCCGCTTGAGGCCGAGGGCGAGGCGCAACGCGCCCGCATCGAGGCGCTGTGGCGCCAGTGCCGGGAAAAATACGGCAAGGGCGGCCCGTTCCTGTTCGGCCACTTCACCGCGGCCGATGCCATGTATGCGCCTGTCGTCACCCGTTTCGACACCTATGGCGGCACGCTGGCGCCGGATACGCGCGCCTATGTCGACGCCGTGCTGGCAACGCCGGCGATGCGCCACTGGTATGCCGAGGCGGCCAGGGAGACGTGGCCGGAACCCGGTCCGGACGAATAGGATCCAAACGAAAACGCCCCTCGCACCTTTTCTCGTGCGGGGGGCGTCTTTGCCATCAACTGTTATTCGATTGCTCTCATGAACTGCCGATGACACCGAATAAATGCGCGTCTGCGCAGATGGTTCCTGGATGCCGGAAAACTTTTCTCAAGTTGGCGCAAGCGCGCTGTTTGGCGTCCGATCTGCCGTCATGCCAGGTGTTTTGGCCAGGTGGTTTGGGAGAATTCCGCAGCTGTGGCTTTATGCAAATTTGACAGCGCGCCAAAAGAAGCCTATAAGCAAATCGTCGATATTTGTTTGACTGACTTTTGTTATCCGCGCTTTCGAGCGCGCCTTTGACGAACTTCCCACATCAAAAATCGGGACAAACGACGTTGTGCATCCGCATGGCGTCGAACGAATATTTGCCATGGAAAGGGTTCGTCATGAGCACCGGCACAGTTAAATGGTTCAACGCCACCAAAGGTTTTGGTTTTATTCAGCCTGACGACGGCTCGGCCGACGTTTTTGTCCACATCTCGGCCGTAGAGCGCGCCGGCATGCGCGACATCGTCGAGGGCCAGAAGCTCGGCTACGAGATGGTCCGCGACAACAAGTCGGGCAAGATGTCCGCCGACCAGTTGAAGGCGGCCTGAAAAAAGAATTCAGCTCTCCCGGTGACCACGGATGTACTGGCACCGGTGAGTGGCGAATTCGGGCGCATGGCCGCGGAGACCTGAGTTTCCACGGCATATCATGCGCATGAGAGGGGCGTTTCGTGCATCCCGGTGCATCCTTTTTGGATGGTCATCTGGTTGCGCGGCGCCTTACGGAAGGTCAGGCGGTGCCTGGCCTTTTTCATTTTGCGGGCCTCGCCGCCGAAAGTGCGCTGCGCGCCAGCCTGGACGTGCTAAGGGACGCTCCAGCAATTTGAATTCGCCGCGCGTATTGCTTTGTGCGTGATCCTGACCGAAGACCCGGTCTCGCTCCATCGGCACAGGCTCCTGACAGGAGAAAGATTTGACCACCAGTTCAAAGACAACCGTCGATCAGGCCGTGTCCCTGTTCAGCAAGACGCAAACCCAGTCGATGTCGCTCAACCGCATCAATTCCGAGCGCGACGCCGTCAGCGAGGCACGTGAAGCCAAGACCGCGCGTCTGCGCGAATTGCGGCTGGAGAAGGAGGCCGACGAGATGGCCGCCGCCGCCGCGCTAGCCGCTTTGCCGAAGCGGGCCGGAAGACGCTGATGGCTACCAAACGCGTACCGCCAACACCGATCGCCGCCGACGCAACCATTGCCGATATGGTCGAAGGCCTCGACAAGCCGGTCGAATTCGTCCGGCGTGTGCTGGAAAAGCTCGAACGCTGCAAGCGTGCCCACGGTGATGCCCAGGTGCGCGTCGGCGTGCGTGGCCGCGCCGAATGCCCGAACTACCTGATCGAATATGTCCGCGAAGACGCCAAGACCCATGAGCGGGTGACTTATCAGGACGCCGCCTACAGCGGCAGCACGCATCGCGAGCTGGCGGCCCATCACATCGAGGCGGTGAAAAACTGGTCGCCCGAGGAAATGAACATCACGGCTGTTTCGGCGCTGATCGGCCGCCTGCGCAATCCGCGCGCCCCATCATCGCGCTTCGCCGACGAGGACTGACATGGCCATAAAATTCTCCTCCAAGGATCAGACAGCAGCCTCGGGTGCTGCGGCAAAACCGGCCAAGCCGGTTGCCGCGCCGAAAGCCGGCGACGCCACCGAGGCCGCGACCGATCTGTTCAAGTC
>NZ_RZTC01000145.1:0-12630 GCF_004023165.1 Mesorhizobium sp. M7A.F.Ca.MR.176.00.0.0
ATTGGGGCATTAAGATGTGTGTTCGTAGACGCCATCCTCATCGAGGATGAGGGTGTCGGCAAGAGCGCAAATCTCCAGCAGACGCTGCCAGTCTGCATTGTTGCGCGCCAGCCGGGAGACTTCGAGCCCCATCACGATCCCGGCGCGCCCCATGCCGACGTCGCTGACCAGGCGCTGAAACCCCTCGCGCCAGGCCGCCGAAGCACCGGATTCGCCCTGATCATTGTCGACGACGATAATCTGCTCATCCCGCCAGCCGAGGGCGACCGCACGTCCACGAAGCGCATATTGCCGCCTGGCGCTCTCGGTGTTCTCGATGACTTGCCGCATCGAGGATTGGCGGATGTACAGGTAGGCGCTGCGTTCGACGTGATGAGACTGGACTTTAAGGTGCGCATTCATGGTGATCTCCGGTCGTGGATGCTCATGGCTATTATCGCAAGGACGTGAACGACGGCTGCGTGCCCGCCGTGCGTCGGCCAGGCGGTCGACGGTGGATGACTTTGTTCTTGCGGGGGATTTGCTGCTGCGGCCAGCGTCTGTGCCCACCCCCACATGCCCCGGCGCAGAAAGAGCATGAGGCCGCTACGGGCCTTGAGCGGCAGAGCTTCGCCGAGGGCTGCCCCGCGCAGCACCTCATACTGGGCCGCAATGGCCGACGACAGGATCGACGAACGCGCCGATGTCGCGGCAATGTTCACCTGCCGGTTTTTTTTAATACCCGCTCGATCGTCCTGGGATGAAGCTCGACATCGAGTTCGCAGCGGACCAGCTTCGCCAGTTCCCGAGCACGAACGGGTTCGCCCGGGGCCAACTGCGCCTGAAGAAACGCCAGGACTTCGTCGTCGATCTTGTGGGGACCGCGGGGGCCCGGCTTCTTTGGTACTAGTCCCGCAATCCCGGCTGCGTCGAAGCTCGCCCTTGCCTGATAGTAGGTCGGCCTGGAAACGCCATACTCGTCGGACGCCACCGTCACCGACACGTTGTCGATGGAGACGCGCCGCAGCATCTCGTATCTGACCTGCACGGCGTCGTGCGGATCGAAGAACTCGCTGCCCCGGAACTTCGGATCGCCCACCTTCTCGGGGCTTGGATTGAAGGTGCCTTCTTCGATGAGGGCATCCGTCTTCGAGCGCTTGCTGTCGGACATCGCAGACATCGCCGGCTCCGAGTGCGGAAAGAAGCATAATCGTAAATATATTTATGCCGCCATTAACATCGTTGTCAAGGCGGCTTGCGTGATCAACACTGAGAGTGTAGCCGGAATGTCGGGATATGCCCATCATGTAAATCCTCCAGCGGCATAATCTGCCTTACAGAAGCGGCATAATTATCCTTACAGCTTGTCGAGTGATCGCGAAGCCGACTTACCAGAAAGGCGCCCGACCAGACTGGCCAGTTCCAGCAAGTCGACAGTACGCAAGAGCGCCCTCCCATTCCCCATGACAACTTCTGGATCCGGGCTCGCAAGATCAGTCCATTGCGGAGGAACCGACCATACGGCGCTATCGTCGGCCTGCAGCAAAAGGCGTTCGCCATGCCGATTGTATCGTCTGCCGACACATGGCAGCAGCCGCGAGAACAGAGGATGAAACGGATGCGTGATCCGCACTAATTGCGTATCTGCGTTCGTAGAGTCTGCATTCCCAAGTGAGGTACAAGAAGCTGGAGCGCGGGCGTTTTATTTGGCCATCGGCGGCCGACGGCACGGTGGTGATCACGCCGGCGCAGCTTGGCTATCTGCTCGAAGGCATCGACTGGCGCATGCCGCAAAAAACCTGGCGTCCGAGCTCGGCGGGATGAGCAAAATCGTTGGCATGGAGGAGCGAATATGATTCCATCGCGCCATGACCGACGCGGCCGATCAGCTTCCCGGTGACCTTGCCAGTGCGCACGCGATGATCCTCGCGGAGCGCGCCGCCCGCCGTGAGGCGCAAGCACTCGCTGCCCGCGCGCAGGCCGTGAACTCGCATTCGGATGCGCTGATCGCGCGGCTCAGGCTGGAGATCGAGAAGCTGAAGCGCGAGATCCATGGCAGCCGCTCGGAGCGCAAGGCGCGGCTTCTCGAACAGATGGAATTGCAGCTTGAGGAGTTGGAAGTCGACGCTAGCCAGGACGAATTGGAGGCGGAACTGACGGCACGCTCCTCGACGGTCAGGGCGTTCGAGCGCAAGCGACCGTCGCGCAAGCCTTTCCCCGAACATCTGCCGCGTGAGCGCGTGGTGATAGCCGCGCCGGCGAACTGCCCGTGTTGCGGTTCGGGCAGGCTGGCCAAGCTTGGCGAGGACGTTACCGAGACGCTGGAGGTGATCCCGCGCCAGTGGAAGGTGATCCAGACCGTGCGCGAGAAGTTCTCTTGCCGCGAATGCGAGAAGATCTCGCAGCCGCCGGCGCCCTTCCATGTGACGCCGCGCGGCTTTGCCGGGCCGAACCTTTTGGCGATGATCCTGTTCGAGAAGTTCGCCCAGCACCAGCCGCTGAACCGGCAGAGCGAGCGCTATGCCCGCGAAGGCATCGACCTCAGCCTTTCCACACTGGCCGACCAGGTTGGCGCTTGTGCCGCGGCGCTCAAGCCGGTGCACGCGCTGATCGAGGCGCATGTGCTTGCCGCCGAGCGTCTGCATGGCGATGACACGACCGTGCCGATTCTGGCGAAGGGCAAGACCGATACTGGGCGCATCTGGACCTATGTCAGGGATGACCGGTCGTTCGGCGGAACATCGCCGCCGGGAGCACTCTACTATGCCTCGCGCGATCGGCGGCAGGAACATCCCGAGCGTCATTTGCGGAGCTTCACCTGCATTCTGCAGGCCGATGCCTATGGCGGTTACAATCCGCTGTTCAAGATGGACCGTGACCCCGGCCCGCTGACCCAGGCGCTGTGCTGGGCGCATGCGCGCCGCAAGTTCTTCGTGCTTGCCGACATCGCCACGAATGCCAAGCGTGGAAAGAACGCCGCGCCGATCTCGCCGATCGCGCTTGAGGCGGTCAAACGCATCGACGCCTTGTTCGATATCGAGCGCGAGATCAACGGGCTTTCCGCAGGCGAACGTCTGGAACGCCGGCAGGAAAGCCGTCTTCTCGCCACCGAACTTGAGGCCTGGATGCGGGCAGAGCGGGCAAGACTGTCGCGCAGCTCTCCGGTCGCCGAGCCAATCGACTATATACTGAAGCGCTGGGAAGGGTTCACGACCTTCCTCGGCGATGGCCGGATTTGCCTGACCAACAACGCGGCCGAACGCGCGCTGCGTGGTTTTGCTCTCGGCAGAAAAGCTTGGTTGTTCGCGGGCTCCGATCGCGGTGCCGATCGGGCTGCCTTCATGGCGACGCTGATCAACACCGCCAAGCTCAACGACGTCGATCCGCAGGCTTGGCTTGCCGACGTCCTCTCCCGCATCGCCGACACGCCGATCACACGGCTCGAGGGCCTGCTGCCATGGAACTGGCGGCCCGCTCGGGCGCTCATGGCGTCGGCCGCGTAAACAGCGCGCGAAACAGTTCCTTCGAGCGCCGAAGACCCTCGTCCGTCAATACCAAGGATTTTGCCTTGTTAACCGGGTCGGCAATCAATCCCTTCCGGTGAAGTCGATCCGTCACGTCCCAGTCAAAGCACTTCCAGGCGCACCGTTCATTGTGCAGGGTCAGCCAAAGCAGTGCCAGGACCGCATCATCGATCTTGTCGGTATCGATCTCCATCGCTGCAGCTTAACACAGACAGCACCGCCGCACCCAGACCGGATGGATACCAAAAGCCGGTATCTCAATAATCGGATCGAACAGGATCACAGGCGTATCAAGCGCCGCATTCGATCCATGCTCGGCTTCAAGTCGCAGGCGAGCACCGTGGTTATCCTCTCCGGCATCGAGATGATCCATATGATGCGCAAGCGACAGGCGCGGTATGCCTACAATCCCAGTCCATCGATCGCCGAGCAGTTCGACATCCTCGCCGCCTGACGGACAGGCCGAAATGGCCGTTCACTATCCCATTTCCAAGTTTGCGACAGAGCCTGTATCGACGTGTCATATGAAGCGGTCCGGCGGGCAAAGCAGAAGTTCTGACCGAGAGCCAGAAACCAAATTAGTCAATCACGAAAGCCCTGGGGCTATTCGTTGCGCTCACGTTCAAGAAGAGCCGGTTGCTGCTGCTCCACCCGACAACCCGACACCCCGTGGACCGTTAACCGCAGAAATTTCTGACAGGCTCCACCCGAATCGCGGACCTCATCGAGGCGGCGGCGGCAGGATATATCCTGATGTAAATGTTCCAAAATTAAAATTTTGGGACATTTACATCTAGGATTAAATGATAGTTTTTAATGATCTCGGTGCTAAGAATAAGAAACGACTTTCCGAAAATTTGTTAGAGTGTAGAGTCAGATTATCCAATTGCCAATATCCTGGCGCATTTGATTGCTCTAGATATGGCATATCAATGGCGATCATTGCGATCAACGAGTTATAGTCATAGGCTTTATAGCGCATAACGCTGCGATCCATTTATACATCAAATTGGTTAATTGAGCGTAAAGAACATCATAATTAGTAATAATCCTGGCCTTTTATTTGAATAAAGTGCAGCACAACAACATGCATTTCCTCGATTGCAAAGCAGAACGAAGAAATGGAAACGAAAATAACAATACAACAAATACAACGAAATCAAAGACAATTAAGGAGGAAATGGTATTTCTACGATGATCCAGGAATAACATTAGCGTATAGTGGCGAGGGTTGCGCCACTAATCCCAACCAGATGCGCTCGGCCAGTCAGTGGCGGGCGTAGAGGAGGGCCAAATCATCTGTCCGTGGGCGACGATGTCGAAGTGCCCCCTTGTTATACAGCGGGTCCATACACCGTTTCCTTCGGAAGTGAACTGGCTAGTGGGAAAGATGGCGAGGAAAGACTTGATATGTTCACGCTCGACTGTACTGCACCATCGGTCGTGGTACTTACTAGCTATAGATTTAGAAGTGATGACCTCATTGTATGGCCAGAGGTCCATCGCCAGCACCACCCCAGGAAAATATTTAGTTGGGACTGCTTCTAAGTTCCTGTGTTCAACACAGGATTCTACCACATCTGTGGGCAAAAAGACATACAAGAGGGGGGGGTTTGGAGCACAAACAGGGACGCGTTCAAGTTCGATAGGTTCACAATAGCCAAAGAGTGGAGTTTCTGTCATGCAGGGCCCCGTTTCCAATGCAGTAAAATTTTTTGGAGGAAGTCCCTTAGCTTGTTCATAAGCCCGCGCCTCAGCCACCCAATTGACCTGAGCCTTCATGACCCGCTTGAGGTAAGCACGATATTTTTTGACTGCCTCATTAAGGCCGTCGCAGAGGTCGTGTTTGGGCATCCCCGTTAGGCAGATGCTGTCAAATCTGGGGCGCTCGTAGGTTGGATAGTTGTCTGCCATGGTAAAGTTGTGTGTCTAATTCACTGTATGGCAATTATAGGTGTCACTGGTTTATATAGAGGGCACTGGTTCTGTGCATCCGTTAACCCTCACGAGAGTTCACGGGGCGTGACTTTAGCGTTCTGTATAGGGGCAAGTCAACAACACGTCACATTCGTTGCAACAGCCAGAAAAGTCCTCTACGTATTCTGGAAGAGCCAGAGTAGATGACTCCATCGCCCGTGGAATCTGTGATATTGAGTGATTGGCTATAATTGATTTATATGCAACACGTTGACTACGCGAAAAGGCGCCATTTAAAGAGAGTGGAAAGTTATTCGGTGGGGAGATGCTGTTGGCCCCCGCATTGGGCTGTGGGCCCCGCATTGGGCAGGATATGCAGAACAGGGGCGGCTCTTCCTTATTGGACCGCAATTGTAGACAGCGACAGCACCCAATGGCGAGCAGAACAGGGGCGGCTCGGCTCGGCTCGGCTCGGTGGGGGGCAGGATCTATAGCGATGTCGCCTTTCTTTCTTTCTTTCTTTCTTTCTTTGTGCATTCGTGCACTCGCGGCGTAAACGGCGAAGCCGATACTCCTGACTTCGAACAGGTCGGTCCCGGCACACGCACGTGAAATGGACCCCGATTTTGGGACCATGAGCTTAGTTGGAAGGGCTGCTGCGTTGTAGGCGGCAAAGAGAGAGCTGGTTCGGGAAATTTGAACAGGGGGTTAAGTGGAATTTCTGCCTGAGCTGAGCCAGAGTGGCTCACGAACAGGAGCTGAAATGCCGAAACGAATTCGCCGTAACCATGCTGCTGGTTTTAAAGCCAAAGTGGCGCTTGCGGCCCTGAAAGGGGAAAAGACGCTATCGGAATTGGCGCAGCAATACGATGTGCATCCCAACCAGATCGCGGATTGGAAGAAACAGCTTCTTGAGGGAGCCGCGAGCGTGTTTAACGGTGGGGAGAAAGCGTCACCAGCGGTCGATGTGAAGGTTCTTCATGCCAAGATCGGCGAATTGACGCTGGCCAATGATTTTTTAGGCTCGGCGCTCGACAAGGCCGGGCTGTTGGCGAGCGTAAAACGATGATTGATCGCGACCATGACTTGCCGATTACAAAGCAGGCTGCCGAATTGGGGATCAGCCGGGGCAGCGTCTACGCCTTGCCTCGGCCCGTGTCAGCCGCCGATCTGAAGCTGATGCGCCGGATCGACGAATTGCACATGGATTATCCGTTCGCCGGCAGCCGGCTGATGCAAAAACTCCTGAAGCGGGAGGGCTATGAAACGGGCCGCTTACACGTGCGAACCTTGATGAAGGGGAGCATGAGGATTTGTGGGGCGGGCTGGACCGGAGTATGTCGTCACCATTGAATTTCGACGGGGCCGGCGGATTTGAAAAGGGCAAAACGGGCAGCGACGAAAACTGCCGGAGAGGCGGCAGCCTCGGAGGATGAGATTTCCATCCTGCAATTCCGCATCTGGCTGCACGACGTGAGCCCGATGGTGTGGCGTAGGGTTCAGGTTCCCTCGACGATGACGCTACGCGAGTTTCATGGCGTCCTTCAGGTCGCGATGGGATGGGAAGGCATACACCTTTACCAGTTCGTCATTCACACGGTGCGGTACGGCTCGTGGGAGGCGGGTGCCCGCTCTCCGGTTGTCACACTTGGCAATCTGCAACTGCGTAAGGGCAGCCGGTTCCTGTATGAGTACGACCTCAACACCCCCTGGGAGCACGAGGTCCGGCTAGAGGAGCGCCGGCCTGTCAAACACGGCGCTCACTATCCGGCGTGTACGGGCGGCGAAAGCAACTGTCCGCCTGAGGATTGTGGTGGACCGGGAGCCTGGATGTGGCAGAGGGACGAGGCGCTCGGGCCTGACCTCCATGAGGATCTCGCCACAGCATTGGAATTCATCACGGAAATCGGCGACACCCGGTCCCTTGCGGTCCTCGATGATCCGGACCGCGCTGGGGAATTGCAGGAATTGCTCTTTCGGATCAAAGGCCGAGCTACTCTGCTGGGCCAGTCGTTCGAGGAGCGGAAAGTGAATGATCGCCTGCGGCAGAGCGAACATCTGATCCTCATGCACCAGCAGATGTGACGGACCTGGCGACCTGATCTATCGAAAGCAGGTTGGCCCCCAGAAGGTGGCATCATCACCGCGAGTGTGCCGGACGCCCGAACAAGGCCTGCGCAGCCTTGGTCCGTGATCTGATCGAATTTCCGGCGCAGGTCGCGGCCGTAGTTCCGGCGCAATGTCGCGTCGTCTCGATATTCTCGTGGCCAAGGAAACGCTGCACATCGGTGATGTCCATGACGAGCCACCTCAGTTTCGTCGCCATGGTGTAGTGCAGAAGGTGCGGATAGACCCGCTTGGTGATCCGGGCCTTCCCTGAAATCTGGGGAACGATCTGGCCGATGCGCTGGCGGCTGTAGGTGTAGGGCATGGCGGACGCCGATATGAAGCCGGAGCGTCTGCGCCAGTTCCCGGCGGATCGGTATGCACCCCGGTTTCGAGCAGGGTCTGGAGCAACAGACCTGTCGTTCCGCCGGCGTCATAAGCATGGTTGATGACGGTCAAGTTCCTCCTCGACCCTCCGCCGTTCCGGCGGCGATCACCGGCCAGGCCTGTGCAGGCGCGTTTGATGACCGCCGTGCTTTGCAGGTAGTCGATCCCTTCCTGGATCAGGATTGTTGCGATGGCGTTTGCGGCCCGCTTTATCGAGGTCATGTCGGGTTACCGGACGATTTTCGGATTGCTAACTGATGGTCTTTATCAGCGTTTCCGGCAGGCCGCAGAGGAGAAACGGGCGTCACGGGCGCAATCAGTTTTTCCACTCCGGTCATTCTGGAAAACTCGATGCGGGAAGACGACATGCGGGCGCGGCTAGTATTGCAGATGATAGATGACGATGGCGAAAGAATCGCGACCGAGACGGTCGCCGATCTGGTGAAGGTGACGAAAGGGGCCGAGGATCTCGGTCTGTCGTTGTCGGAGGCGAAAAGCCTTCTTGCGAAATTGCAGCAGGCGATGGTGGAGACGCAGGTGGAACTTTGGCTGAGCGAAAACCGCGAGCTTGATGGGCGTCGCCTGCGCAGCAAGGGAAGCTATCCCGTCACCTTTCATACGCTATTCGGCGACGTGCGCCTGAAAAGCCCGCGCTATTTCCTGCCGCGAACGGACGGCGCGAGCAGCCCTGCAACGGTCTCGCCGTTGCGGACACTGATCCCAGACCACATCGCGCCCGAACGCCTCTATCTGGAAACCCGGTGGGCCTCGCTCGTGCCCTATGCCGCCGCGGCCGAGTTGCTGGCCGACGTGCTGCCGATCGATTGCGGCGCCAACGCCACAACAGTCCGGCAGCATGCGCTGCGCACCGCTCGCCGCATCGAGCGGGAGTTGACGGAAGAGCGGGTATCCTTCATGCAGGATGCCTGCCCGCGCGACTGGATGAACCTGCCTGTTCCCGATGGCCGCATCGTCATCGGCCTGGATGGCGGCTACATCCGCGACCGTGACGACCGGAAGAAGAATTTCGAGCTGATCGTCGGCCGCTCGCTGCCTGAAGTCGGCGCTCCGCGCTACATAGGTTTCGTCCACGGCTATGATCGCAGGCCGCAACGGCGCATTCTCGACCATCTTAAGAAGCAGGGCGTCCAAGCCAATCAGGATATCACCTTCATCACCGACGGTGGGGAAGAAGTCCGCTCGCTCGCCGAGATGATCGCCCCGGCGAGCGAGCATGTCCTCGACTGGTTCCATATCACCATGCGCATCACGGTCCTTCGCCAGTTCGCTCAAGGGCTCGAAAACCACGACGAACAGGCCGGACAGGACCTGCTTGAAACCCTGCGCAGGATCAAATGGCATCTCTGGCATGGTAACGTCTATCGTGCCCGTGACGAAATCGCCGGCCTGCGATTCCACGCGGAAGGTTTCGAAACAGGCTATCCGAACATGCGCAAGTTCCTGACCGCTATCGGGGAGTTCCAGACCTACATCGCCTCCAACAGTGCCAGCCTGATCAATTACGGCGAACGCTACCGGTCCGGAGAACGCATCTCCTCGGCCTTCGTCGAGGCCACCGTTAACGCCGTCATCTCCAAGCGGTTCGCCAAGAAACAGCAGATGCAGTGGAGCAGGATCGGCGCACATCTTTTGCTGCAAACCCGCACGCAGACCCTCGACGGCTCCCTGCGCTCGACCTTCCGGCAATGGTATCGCGGCATGGCGAACGACAATCACGAGAACGGCGAAATGGTCCGCGCCGCTTGACCGCCCCACAAATCCTTATGCTCCCCTTTATCGCAGAGCTGGTGGTCGATCGCGAAGACGAGGTCGATCTTCCCGAAGCCGAGGAAATCGCCTCGACCGCCTGGAGAACCCTACATCTCCCGGAGATCGCCGCCCTGCGACCGGGCCTCGTTCCAGAGTGGCCGATCTACGCGTTGCTCGCCGATGCGAGCGAGCCCACAGCGCTTGCCGGCCGGATTGACGCCGTCGCATTGGACGAGGGTCGCGCCTCGGTCGTTCTCGATTGGAAAAGTGACATCGCGCCGACGGAAGAAGACATGCGAATTCACGCGGGGGTCATGTCAGAGGAAACTAGGTTGAAGCGTGCAGGGTGGGCTTCTAGCGTCGAAGGATGACCAAACCCAGCCCGTTCCGTTACTTCAAGACGTCACCCGAGATCATCCGATTGGCGGTGATGCTGTACGTCCGCTTTCCTCTCTCGCTGCGCAATGTCGAGGATCTGCTGCACGAGCGCGGCATCGATGTCAGCCATGAGACAATCCGGTTCTGGTGGAACCGGTTTGGCCCGATGTTCGCGGCTGAAATCCGCCGGAAGCGAGCGCAACGGATGCGGGCCTGGCCGCAATGGCAGTGGCATCTGGACGAGGTGTTCGTGAAGATCAACGGCGAGACCCATTACCTTTGGCGGGCCGTGGATCACGAAGGGGAGATACTCGAAGCCTTTGTTTCAAAGAGGCGGGATCGCAGGGCAGCACTGAAATTCCTCAAGAAATCAATGAAACGAAATGGTTCTCCGAAGACCATCGTGACGGACAAGCTAAGGTCCTACGGCGCGGCCCTGAAGGAAATTGGAACTGCCGATCGCCAGCAAACCGGGCGCTGGATGAACAATCGAGCGGAGAATTCACACCTGCCATTCCGACGACGAGAACGAGCCATGCAGCGCTTCCGGCAGATGCGATGTTTGCAGAAATTCGCCGCAGTCCATTCGTCCGTCCAAAACCACTTTAACCAGGAACGCCATCTCTACACTCGCGACAATTTCAAGCTTAAACGGGCCGCCGCTCTCGCCGAGTGGCGCAGCCTCGGCTCGGCCTAGACTTCACAAATTCTTGGCGAACTGCGACTGGTTCGAATTGGTCTGACAGCACCCCGGATAGGATTGGTGAACTTTCGGAGCGCCGTCTGGATTTGCAGGCTCTCGCCTATCGCACGGAGCTCGTCCTCGGATAAAGTGCGGTCGCCTATCCATTCCGCAATACGGCCAGATCGCGTGGTTCGGCCCAATGTACGTCGACCAAAGCGCGCCCGGGCCTGGCTGCGCAGATTTCGCATATAGGCTGCCGCAGTTGCCGCCATGCGCGGACGAGGTGCCTGGGTCTGGACATCTTCGTCCTCGTCGCCGTCTTGCTCGTCATTGTCGTCGTCGGGCGTATTGAGCCCGTCGATAAATGCCGCCAGGCCTTCGAGAAATTTTCGGTCCTGATTGACCTGAGTATTGAGGCGCCGCCGCAACGCGGTGTCGGTTTCTTCCCTCATGCTGGAGAGGAGACCTTCAACGTCAGAGGAAACGCTCACCAGTTCCAGTAAGGCGCGAGGAAGCGAAATGGTAGGCGTTTCCGCGACGACGGCCTCTCTAAGCCTCCGCCCGAGGCGCGCGGTTTCCGAGTTTCCATTCTTTTCAAGGAGGTCGGCTGCACCGCCTAAATCCTCCCAGTAGTCGCCGGCCTGCCAGCTTACAAAATCCTCATACCAAGCTGTTTGCTTGTTGAGCACGTCAGGAAGGACATAGGATTCACCTTCCTTCATGATGAAAGGTCCGCCGCCGTCAGAAGCTTTGAGGATGCGAAACCTGTTTCGCGCCAGGCCTTGCCGAAAGCTTGACCATGTCGCGATCTTCTGGTCGGGCGCAGCAATGTTTTCGCGCGCGAAGGCCTCCTTGAGATACTGCTTGAGCAGGTCCGTGGGAGTGAACATCAGCCAACTGTGAGAGTGATCCACGGCATTGTCGGCACTGCTGTTGTCGGTCAAGCGCCGTTCATCGTCATCAAGATAGACACGATCGACCTTCTGTCCCAAACGCCGGATCAAGGTCGTGGTTTTGCCCGTGCCGGGCGGTCCTATAATCAGCAACTGACTGTTGAGGGGCAACCGGAAAATCTCGTCCTGATAGCGATCCAGGATCGGTTGGTCACGCAGGCCCATCTTCGTGATGACACTGCGCCGGATGCCTTCAATGATGTTGGTTGCTTGCTCATCGATAGCCAAAATACTGTCGAGGATGGAGCTATCTTCCCCGACGGCAATATGCACGGCGAGTGCATCGAGCATGGAGATGACGGTAATGGGCCCGTAGAATTCGCCCTCCAGAATGGAGTTACGCGAGTCCCACTGGCCCTGGCGCTCATGAGGATGAAGGATCGCCTTCTCGATGATCTCGACAGACTGAACGCCACCAGGGGTTCGGATATCGAAATCGTCGCCCACATCCAAGGACGCCAGCCGGCCCATCAACGAATTGCGTCCAGCGAAGCGTTTGTCTCCGCCGGGGCTTCCTGAAGCCGTTCCACGGCAAATGTAATAGATGACGATCTTTCCATCGTCCTGACGTGCTACCACCCTGGCGATGGCCGGTTCTTTGGCGAGCAGTTCGAGAGCACGGCGGTTTGCGCTGTCGACGTTGCCCAGGGCCCTGACGGCTTCGCCTGACGTAAAGGTGTTCACGCTGGCGAGCGCCGTCGGGCCGGTGGAGTATGGCTCGCCAAGCGCCGAACGTGCGTCCTTGGAAATTCTCTCGAAAACGTCGAGGCTTTCGCTCGAAACCCGTTCGATCTGATCCTGGTAGTTCGTGACCATTCCCATCTCCCTGCCGATTGTTCTTATTCTTGGATTGGGCTGCTATGTGCAACCAAATACGGAAGCGAGAACCATAAAATATAATATGGAAAGCTGCGCCCAGTGCCGCCTAACC
>NZ_RZTC01000146.1:0-12598 GCF_004023165.1 Mesorhizobium sp. M7A.F.Ca.MR.176.00.0.0
GCGCCCAGCCACAGGATTTCGCCATCGACCGGCGATGGGATTTCGACCGTCGCCTTGTCGGTCATGACGGCGGCAAGCACAGTGTCCTCGCGCACCATGTCGCCGATCTTGACGTGCCATTCGACCAGCTCGGCCTCGGCGACACCTTCGCCGACATCGGGCAGCTTGATGATGTGTTCGCCCATCTCAGGCTCCCATGGTTTCAAGCAGGGCACGGCCGACCCGGGCGGGACCGGGGAAATAATCCCACTCCTGCGCATGCGGATAGGGCGTGTCCCAGCCGGCGACCCGCGCCACCGGCGCTTCGAGGTGATAAAAACAGTTTTCCTGCACCAGCGCCGACAGTTCGGCGCCGAAGCCGGACGTCAGCGTCGCCTCATGCACGATGACGCAGCGCCCGGTCTTTTTCACCGATGCGACGATCGTATCGAGATCAAGCGGCAGCAGCGTCCTGAGATCGATGATCTCGGCATCGATGCCGGTTTCCTCGGCCGCGGCCTGCGCGACATAGACCATGGTGCCGTAGGCGAGCACCGTGATGGCGGAACCCGGCCGGCGGATCGCCGCCTTGCCGAGCGGCACAGTGTAGTGGCCGTCGGCGACCTCGCCGAGCTCATGTTTCGACCACGGCGTCACCGGCCGGTCGTGATGGCCGTCGAACGGACCATTGTAGAGCCGCTTCGGCTCAAGGAAGATCACCGGATCGGGGTCTTCGATCGCCGCGATCAAGAGCCCCTTGGCGTCGTGTGGGTTGGACGGCACCACTGTCTTCAGCCCCGACACATGGGTGAACAGCGCTTCCGGGCTCTGGCTGTGCGTCTGGCCGCCGAAGATGCCGCCGCCGGTCGGCATGCGCACCACGATCGGGCAGGTGAAATCGCCGTTCGAGCGATAGCGCAGCCGCGCCGCTTCCTGGGTCAGCTGGTCGTAGGCCGGATACATGTAGTCGGCAAACTGAATCTCCACGCACGGCTTCAGCCCATAGGCGGCCATGCCGATGGCCGAGCCGACAATGCCGGATTCGTTGATCGGCGCGTCGAAGCAGCGGCTCTTGCCGTATTTGGCCTGCAGGCCCTGCGTGCAGCGGAAGACACCGCCGAAGAAGCCGACATCTTCGCCGAACACGACGACTTTGTCGTCGCGCCCCATCGACACGTCCATGGCATCGCGAATGGCCTCGATCATGGTCCGTCTCGGCATGGCTCAGACCCCCGCCTGCTGGCGTTGGCGTCTGAGATGCGGCGGCATCTCGGCGTAGAGGCCCTCGAACATGTCGCGCGTCGACGGCTTGCCGCCGGCATGCAGCGTGCCGTGGCTTTCGGCTTCCTTCTGCGCCGCGATAACCGTGTCGAGGATTTCCGCCTCGGCCTGCGCGTGCCGCTCGTCCGACCAGACGCCGAGCGCGATGAGATGGTTCTTCAGCCGCACGATCGGATCCCCGAGCGGCCAGGCGTCAGATTCGGTCTTCGGCCGGTAAGCGGACGGATCGTCCGAGCTCGAATGCGCGCCGGCACGGTAGGTGACATATTCGACTAGCGTCGGCCCGAGATTGCTGCGCGCCCGCTCCGCCGCCCATTTGGCCACCGCATGGACGGCGAGATAGTCGTTGCCGTCGACGCGCAGCGACGGGATGCCGAAGCCGAGCCCCCTTGCCGCGAATGTGCCCGAGCCGCCGCGCGCAATGCCCTGAAAGGTCGAGATCGCCCACTGGTTGTTGACCACATTGAGCACGACCGGTGCCTTGTAGGTCGAGGCGAACACCAGCGCCGAGTGGAAATCGGATTCGGCCGTCGAGCCGTCGCCGATCCAGGCGGCTGCGATGCGCGAATCGTTCGATATCGCCGAGGCCATCGCCCAGCCGACCGCCTGGATGTACTGCGTCGCCAGATTGCCGGAGATCGAGAAGAAGCCGTGCTCCTTCGACGAATACATGACCGGCAATTGCCGGCCTTTCAGCGGGTCGGCCTCGTTGGAATAGATCTGGTTCATCATCGTGACCATGGGATAGCCGTCGGCGATGAGCAGCCCTGCCTGGCGATAGGTCGGGAAATTCATGTCGCCCGGCGCCAGCGCCTTGCGGAAGGCGCAAGCCACCGCCTCTTCGCCCAGATGCTGCATGTAGAACGAGGTCTTGCCCTGCCGCTGCGCCATCTGCATGCGCGCATCGAAAGTCCGCAGCGTCATCATGTGGCGTAGGCCGGCCAGCAGCTCGTCGCTTGAAAGCAGTCCGGCCCAGGGACCGACGGCCTCGCCAGTGCGGTTCAGCACGCGGATGATCGAGAAGGCATGATCGCGGATGGTGCGCGGATCGACATCGATTTCGGGGCGCGGCACCGAGCCGGCCTTCGGGATCGGCACATTGGAGAAATCGGGCGTTCCGCCCGGCCGCACTTCCGGTTCCGGAACGTGAAAACGCAACATCCCAGCATCGGCCATGACCTTTGTCCTCCAATGTTGCCTGGTGCCGATATTTGCATATCTGCACCGCCAGGCCAGTGCGAATTCGTCGGGTAGCCTTCGGACGTCGGTTCCGGCCGCGCCGGCCGATCCAGCCTCCCACGCACCAAGATGAAGATATGTCGGCGAAATTTCTTGTCGATGTTGGGCGCCGGCGCGCAATTAGAGAGAAGGTCGGGCCGGGTTTGCCGGCAGATAAGGTGATTGGGGAAGCGCGAAGCGTAATCTCCCCCCTTGAGGGGGAGATGTCGCCGAAGGCGACAGAGGGGGTCGCCGCGCATGGAGCGCTAACTTCTTCTTTCGGCGCATGAATGTCGCATCCAGTCGAACCGACCCCCTTTGGCCTGCCGGCCATCTCCCCCTCGAGGGGGGAGATCACGCACACCCCGGTTCACCCCACGCCCGCATCATGCTAACCAACCCGCCATGGCACAGAAGAAAGCGTACGAGGTCGACGGCTGGCTCGCGAAGCCGGACCAGCGCATTTCGATCGTCCTGCTTTACGGCCCCGATCGCGGCCTCGTCTCCGAGCGGGCGAAGGCGTTTGCCGGCAAGACCGGCCTGCCGCTCGACGATCCCTTCTCGGTGGTCAGGCTGGAGGGTTCGGAGGTCGACCGCGACGAGGGCCGGCTGCTCGACGAAGCCCGCACCGTGCCGATGTTTTCCGACCGGCGGCTGCTGTGGGTGCGCAATGCCAGCGGCCAGAAGGCATTGGCCGACGACGTCAAGGCGCTGACGGCGGAGCCTGCGCGCGATGCGATCATTCTCATCGAGGCCGGCGATCTCAAGAAAGGCGTCGGATTGCGCGCCATCGTCGAGGCGGCCGACAACGCCATGGCGCTGCCTTGCTATGCCGATGAAGCGCGCGACATCGACGGCGTCATCGACGCCGAACTGAGCAAGGCCGGCATGTCGATGACCATGGAGGCGAGACAGGCGCTGCGCCGCAATCTCGGCGGCGACCGGCTGGCCTCGCGCGGCGAGATCGAGAAGCTCGTGCTCTACGCCCATGGCCAGAGCGAGATCGGGCTGGAGGAGGTCAAGGCGATGTCGGGCGACGTCTCCGGCGCCTCTTTCGACGACGCGGTCGACGCGCTTCTCGAAGGCAAGATCGGCGACTTCGACACTGCCTTTACCCGCCATTGCCAGTCCGGCGGCCAGCCTTTCCTGGTGCTGTCTTCGGCGATGCGGCAGTTGCAGCAGATCCAAATCATGCGCGGCCAGATGGAGTCCGGTAACCGCAACGCCGCCTCGGTCGTTGCCGCCGCCCGCCCGCCGGTGTTTTTCTCCAGGCGCAAGCTGGTCGAGAAGGCACTGGAGCGCTGGAGCACCGACGCGCTCGGCCGCGCGTTGACCCGGCTGCAGACGGCGGTGTTGCAGACACGACGGCGGCCGGACCTTTCCGTGGCGCTGGCACGGCAGGCGCTGCTGGGGATTGCGGTGGAGAGTAGCCGGTTGGCGCAGCGCGGCTGATCTCCCCCCTCAAGGGGGAGATGTCGCCGAAGGCGACAGAGGGGATCGTTGCGCGTGGAGCGCTGGCCTCCTCTTCGTTTCCACAAGGGCGCCGGCGCTTGGTGTGAGGCGACCCCCTCTGGCCTGCCGGCCATCTCCCCCTCAAGGAGGGAGATTAGCGGCGTCGCCGATTTCGCCAATCATCATCGCTGAAAAAGAGAAGGGCTGGCAATCGCCAGCCCATGCTCAATTCAGAAGATAATTCGCCGGCTAATTATCGTTCCTGCTTCAGCCGCCTGCACAACTCATCGAGCTGCTCCAGCGAGCGATAGGCTACCCGAAGCGTGCCGCCTCTGCCCTTGTGATCCACCGACACGATCATGCCGATCGTATCGGTCAACAGTTTTTCCAGCGCCAGCGTGTCGGCGTCCTTTTCGTCAGGACTTGGCGCCGGCCTGGCTTCCCTGGCGCTGCTGGTGCCGGCCGGCATCTGCGCCAGCGCTTCGGCCTGGCGCACCGAAAGTCCTTCTTCGACGATGCGCTTGGCAAGGCCGGCCGGATCTTCCGCCGTCACCAGCGTGCGGGCATGGCCCGCCGACAGCGCGCCGTCGACCAGCATGTCGCGGATCACATCCGGCAGCTTCAAGAGCCTGAGGGTGTTGGCGACATGGCTGCGGCTTTTGCCGATCACCTGGCCGAGATCGGCCTGGGTGTAGCCGTGCTCGTCGATCAGCTGCTGATACCCAAGTGCTTCCTCAACCGCGTTGAGGTCGGTGCGCTGGACGTTTTCGATGATCGCCAGTTCGAGCGCGGTGCGATCGTTGACCTCGCGGATGATGACCGGGATCTCGGACAGCCCGGCGCGCTGCGCCGCGCGCCAGCGCCGCTCGCCGGCGATGATCTCGTAGCGTCCGGCCTGCGTCGGCGAAGGCCGCGCCACCACCGGCTGGACGACGCCATGCTCGCGGATCGACTGGGCAAGGTCGGTCAGCTCGGCGTCGCCGAAATGCCGGCGCGGATTTTTCGGATTGGGGGTCAGGAACTCGATCGGCACCTTGCCGTCGGCGCTCATGCCTGGCTTTTCCGGCGCGACGGGGCGATCGATTTCGCCGATCAGCGCTGCCAGTCCGCGGCCCAGTCTCTTTCTCGAAAGGTCTTCGCTCATCTTTATTCCAGTTGGCTATTCCAGATCGTTTCGGTATCGAATCGGCTCTTAACTATGCATCCGGTCTCATCAAGCGGCACGTAACTTGCGCTCGCGGCGGATCACTTCCGACGCCAGTTGCAGATAGGCCTGGCTGCCCGAGCATTTCAAATCGTAGAGGATCGCCGGCTTGCCATAGGACGGCGCCTCGGACACCCGCACATTGCGCGGGATGATGGTCTCGTAGACCTTGTCGCCCATATGCGCCCGCACATCCTGCACCACCTGGTTGGCGAGATTGTTGCGGCCGTCATACATGGTCAGCACGATGCCCTGGATGGTGAGATCCGGATTGATCGAGCGGCGCACCTGCTCGACCGTCTCCAGCAACTGGCTGAGACCTTCTAGCGCGAAAAACTCGCATTGCAGCGGCACAAGAACAGAATCGGCTGCAGCCATTGAATTCAAGGTCAAAAGGTTGAGCGATGGCGGGCAGTCAATCAGCACATAGCCGAACGGTGCGCCGCGCTCGGTGGCGGCGCGCAGCGCGTTGCGCAGCTTGAGCACCCGGTCGGGCGCGGAGGCGATCTCCATTTCGATGCCGAGCAGATCGAGCGTCGACGGCACGATCGACAGGCCCGGCACGGCTGTGGGGATGGCCGCGGCTTCCAGCTCCAGATCGCCGGTCAGCACGTCATAGGAGGACACCGTCCGGTCCTTGCGGTCGATGCCCAGACCGGTGCTGGCATTTCCCTGCGGATCGAGATCGACGATCAGCACCTTTTCGCCGATCGCAGCCAGCGCGGTCGCCAGATTGATGGCGGTCGTCGTCTTGCCGACACCGCCCTTCTGGTTGGCTACGGTGATGATTCGGGGGCCATTCTTCATCATGGGTTTATGCCAGAAATTCATTTTGGGCGCCAAATCGCCTGTCAGTGACGGATCAGACAGGTCGCAGGTTGGACAATTCCAGGATGACGCCGCCAACGTCGGTCACACTTGGATGTTCTACCAGATCGAAGGACCATCGGTGAACGCTTTCTTGCACTTCGGTGCGGTAATCCCGGCCTTTGTGGAACAGGCCGCGCGCGCCCGAAATCAGCCAGGGCGCCGACAGGTCCAGCAAGGTCGAAAGCGGAGCCAGCGCCCGCGCCGTGACGATTTGCGGCGTCGAAACCAGCGCATGGCTGTCATCGATGCGGCGCGCCACGACCCGCGCCGGCAGGCTGAACTGGCCGACGACGGTCTGCAGGAAGGATGCCTTTTTGCGATTGCTTTCAACCAGATCGATGCTGGCGCCGTCGCGCTCGGCAAGCAGGAAGGCCATCACAAGGCCTGGAAATCCGCCGCCCGAGCCGAGATCCACCCAGCGTGTGGCAACGGGTTCTATGCGCCCGAGTTGGGCGCTGTCCAGGATATGGCGCTGCCAGACATCGCCCGACGTCGACTGCGCCACCAGATTGATGCTGCGGTTCCATTTCTGGAACATCTGCTCGAACGCCACCAGCCGATCGAATGTTTCACGTGAAACCGGGCCTGCCGCGTCCTGCAGGCTCCCTAGGGAAATACTACTCACGCAACATCCTTTTGTAGGCGCTGGGCGCTCTCTGCATGGCGGACATGCGCGACAATGATCGCCAGCGCCGCCGGCGTCATGCCTTCCATGCGCTGGGCATCGGCGATGGAGCGCGGCCGCCGCGCCTGCATCTTCTGCTTCAGCTCGTTCGACAGACCCGGCACTCCGGCGAAATCGACCGTCTCGGGGATCAGCCGGCTCTCCTCATGACGGATCTGCGCCACGTCGGTCTTCTGGCGATCAAGATAGACAGAATACTTCGCTTCCGTCTCGAGGCGCTCCGCCGTCTTGCCGTCGATCGCCGCAAAGCGCGGATCGACGCCAGCCAGCCAAGCGACGTCGACGTCGGGATAGGAAAGCAATTCATAGCCGGACCGGCGCACGCCATCCCGGTTGATGTCCAGCCCGTGCCGCGCCGCCTCATTCGGCGTCATGGCGAGCGACTTCGCCAAATCCCGCGCCTCATCCAGGCTTTGCATGACCTGCCCGTAGCGCTGCATGCGCTGTGCCGAGGCGATGCCCAGTTTCGCAGCCAGAGGCGTCAGTCGCTCATCGGCATTGTCGGCACGCAGCGATAGCCGGAACTCGGCCCGTGACGTGAACATCCGGTAGGGTTCGCTGATGCCGCGGCTGGTCAAATCGTCGACCATCACGCCAATATAGGCTTCGGTGCGGCTGAGCACGATCTGCTCGCTGCCCGCCGCCCGCCGCGCCGCATTGAGGCCTGCGAGCAAGCCTTGCCCGGCCGCTTCCTCATAGCCGGTCGTGCCGTTGATCTGACCGGCGAGGAAGAGACCACCGATGCGCTTCGTCTCCAGCGTCTGATGCAGTTCGCGCGGATCGACATGATCATACTCGATGGCATAGCCGGGCTGCAGCATGATTGCGCGCTCCAGCCCCGGAATGGTTTTCAATATATCGAGCTGCACATCTTCGGGCAACGAGGTGGAAATCCCATTGGGATAGACGGTATCATCGTCCAGCCCTTCCGGCTCCAGAAAGATCTGGTGCCCGTCCCTATCGCCGAACTTGACGATCTTGTCCTCGATCGACGGGCAATAACGCGGCCCGACGCCCTCGATCGAGCCGGAATACATGGCCGACCGGCCAAGATTGGCGCGGATCAACTCATGCGTGGCCGTGGTCGTACGGGTGATGCCGCACTCGATCTGCGGCGTGGTGATGCGGTCGGTCATCAGCGAGAACGGCACCGGATTCTCATCCGCGGCCTGGCTTTCCAGCGACGCCCAGTCGATGGTCCGGCCGTCGAGCCGTGGCGGCGTGCCGGTCTTCAGCCGTCCAAGCTTGAAGCCCGCGCGGTCCATCGTCGCCGAGAGCCCAAGGCTGGCCTGCTCGTTCATGCGGCCGGCGACAATCTTCTTCTCGCCAATATGAATGAGGCCGCGCAGAAAAGTCCCGGTCGTCAGGACGACCGCACCACAGCCAAGCCGCCTGCCGTCGGCCAGGAGAACAGCCGTGATTCGCCCATCGGCGATCTCAAAATCCAGCACCTCGCCTTCGACCACGTCGAGATCGTTCTGCTGCCGAATCGCTTCCTGCATGGCAAGACGATAAAGCTTCCGGTCGGCCTGCGTACGAGGGCCGCGCACGGCGGGACCCTTGCGGCGGTTGAGCAGGCGGAATTGAATGCCGGCCGCATCCGCCACGCGCCCCATCAGGCCGTCCATGGCATCGATCTCGCGCACCAGGTGGCCCTTGCCGAGCCCGCCGATCGCCGGATTGCAGGACATGACCCCGATCGTATCAAAGCGCAGCGTCACCAGCGCGGTCTTGGCACCAGCGCGCGCGGCAGCGCTGGCCGCCTCGCAACCCGCGTGACCGCCGCCCACCACAACCACATCATAGTGATTGGTCATCACAAACTTCCCAGACTCGAATGATTGAGGGACACATGTCCCCGCGAGGCTTGGCTGTCAAGAAAACTCCGCGAGTCGTTTCACGTGAAACAGCCGTGCACCGCCATCGCGTGTGTTTCACGTGAGTCATCGGGGCACCGATGTTTCACGTGAGTCGCACCTTGCCGCTGCTCGAAGGTCTTACCCAAACGTTCGCAACATTCGTCATCCTAGGGCAAATCAGGAGCGAAGCGACGTCGCGGAGACCCTAGGATTCCATGCCGTGATCTTGGCCAAAGAGTACAGCGGATCAGAATTCTGCATCGTGGCGCGCGCTCAGAAGTCGCGGCATGGATCCTCGGGTCTGCGCCGCGTCGCTACGCTCCTTGCTCCGCCCGGGGATGACGAAGCGATGGGGCGTTCCGCAAACGGTCCATCAAAATCTCTGCATCGACAAACTGAGTCATTTTACGAGAGCGCATCGTTTCACGTGAGTCATTTCCCAATGCAGAACTGTGAGAAAATCACGTCCAGCATGTCCTCGACGTCAATGGCGCCGACAATACGGCCCAGACGATCTGCTGCAAGCCGCAACTCCTCGGCGCGCAATTCCTGCCCGACAGTCTGGCCGTCGGTTGCGCGACGCAGGTGGCTATTCGCTGCGCCGAGCAATTCGACGTGGCGCAGGCGCGACGGCAGGACATCGCCGACGCTGCCGGCTGCATCCGCTGCCCGCCGGCCGATTTTCCCCAGCAGTTCCTCGACGCCCGTCCCGTTCTTTACCGAAATGACAAGGTCGTAATCCTTCGTCGCGTCACTCGCCGCGCGGTCTTCCAGCAGATCGAGCTTGGTGCCGACGCGCACGGTCGGCGCCACAGTCGGCAGCTCGCCGACATCTCTTGGGTTCGCGATGTCCTGCAGCAAGAGCAAGAGATCGGCGCCATGCGCCTTGGCCCTGGCCTTCTCGATGCCGATCGCCTCGACCTTCCCCGGCGCATCGCGCAGCCCGGCCGTATCTGTAAGCCGGACCCGCAGCCCCTGGAGATCAAGTGTCACTTCAAGCAGATCCCGCGTCGTGCCGGGTTCATCCGTTACTATAGCGGCATCCCGCCGCGCCAGGGCGTTGAACAGACTCGACTTACCGGCGTTGGGCGCGCCAAGGATAACGACCTCGAAGCCGTCGCGAATGATCTCGGCGGCGCGAAATCCGGCAATGTGCCGGTCGATCTCGCCGATCATAGTTTTGACATCGGACCAAACCGTATCCGAAACGGAACCGGGGACATCGTCCTCATCGGCAAAATCGATCTCCGCCTCGATCATGGCACGGGCGTGGATCAGTCGGCGACGCCAGCCGAGATAGAGTTCGCTCTGAGCGCCTTCGGCATTTTGGACAGCAAAACGCCGCTGCGCCTCGGTTTCGGCGTTGACGAGATCCGCCAGCGCCTCGGTCTCGACCAGGTCGACCTTGCCGTTGAGAAAGGCGCGGCGCGTGAATTCGCCCGGTTCCGCGTGCCTGATGCCGTCGAAACCAGTAATCGTCTCCAGCATCCTGGCCACCACGGCGCGTCCGCCATGAACGTGGAATTCCGCCACATCCTCGCCCGTAAAACTGGCCGGACCGGGAAAGAAAACCACCAGGCCGGTGTCGAGCACCAACCCGCCGGGCGCTGTGAATCTGCGCAAGACCGCGACGCGGTCTTTAACCATACCCCCGGCAATCGTTTCGATAACGAATCGAGTTTGTGGGCCGGAAATACGGATGACGGCGACGCCGGCCGGCAGCCGGCCGCTCGACAGCGCTACGATGGAATCGCCTGAAATCATTTGCCCGCTCTACCGAACCGCCCTAGCTTTACGCCCATCAGCCAATCGCACCCGAGTTTGCCCAGTGACGCTGCCCGCGCAAAACCTGCTTGCTGAAGAAGCCAGCCCCTATTTGCAGCAGCACAGCGGCAATCCCGTCCACTGGCGGGCCTGGTCGCCGGCTTCGCTCGAGGAGGCGAAGGCGCTGGACAGGCCGATCCTGCTCTCGGTCGGCTATGCCGCCTGCCACTGGTGCCACGTCATGGCGCATGAAAGCTTCGAGGACGATGGTGTCGCCGCCGTCATGAACCGTCTGTTCGTCAATATCAAGGTCGACCGCGAGGAACGCCCCGACATCGACCAGATCTATATGGCGGCGCTGTCCTCGATGGGCGAGCAGGGTGGCTGGCCGCTGACCATGTTCCTGACGCCGGACGGCAAGCCGTTCTGGGGCGGCACCTACTTTCCGCGCGAGCCACGCTACGGCCGCCCCGGTTTCATCCAGGTGATGGAGGCGGTGGACAAGGCCTGGCGCGAGAAGCGGGCGAGCCTCAACCAGAGCGCCGACGGCCTGACCACACATGTCCAGGCACGGCTCGCCGGCTCGCACGCGAAAACAGGGCTCGATCGCGACACGCTGGCTGAGCTTGCCAAGGGCATAGACGGCATGATCGACCGCGATCTGGGCGGCTTGCGTGGCGCGCCGAAATTTCCCAATGCACCGTTCATGCAAACGCTGTGGCTGTCCTGGCTGCGCGACGGCAACGCCAGCCATCGCGACGACGTTCTCAACAGCCTCGAACAGATGGTCAGCGGCGGCATCTACGACCATGTCGGCGGCGGGCTCAGCCGTTACTCGACCGATGCCGAATGGCTGGTGCCGCATTTCGAAAAGATGCTCTACGACAATGCCCAGCTGATCCGCTTCTGCAACTGGGCCCATGTCGCAAGCGGCAACGAGTTGTTCCGGGTCCGAATCGAAGAGACGATCGGCTGGCTGCTGCGCGAGATGCGCGTCGACGGCGGCGCCTTTGCCGCCAGTCTCGATGCCGACAGCGACGGCGAGGAAGGGCTGTTCTACACCTGGAGCCGAGACGAGATAGAAGCCGCCCTCGGCGACGATTCCGCTTTGTTTTTCAAGCACTTCATCCTCTCCAGCCCGCACGGTTGGGAAGGCAAGCCGGTCGTCCACCAAACCCTGTCCCAACAATCGCACTATGTGATCGATCGCGAACAGATCGGCCCGCTCAAGGCGAAACTCCTCACCGTGCGGGAACAGCGGGTCAGGCCCGGTCTTGACGCAAAGACCCTCACCGACTGGAACGGCCAGATGATCGCAGCGCTTGCAGAGGCCGGCCGGTCGCTGGCGCGGCCCGACTGGATCGACGCGGCGGCAAAGGCCTTTGCCCACATCAGCACCGCCGGCCGCGACGGCCGTCTGCCGCATTCGATGCTCGGCGCCAGAAAACTATTCCCTGCTTTGTCCAGCGACTATGCCGCCATGGCCAACGCAGCGATCTCGCTGTTCGAGGCCACTGGGAATTGGAGCTATGTCGACCAGGCCGGCCAGTTTATCGAGCAGCTCGACCATTGGCACGCCGATACCGAAAAGACAGGTTATTACCTGACCGCCTCGGACAGCACCGACGTGCCGATCCGCATCCGCGGCGATGTCGACGAGGCCATTCCCTCCGCCACCGGCCAGATCATCGAGGCACTGGTCCGGCTGGCCTCCGTCACCGGCAATCTCGACCTGCAGGAAAGGGCCTGGCAAGTTGCCGAGCACGCCGCCGGCCGCGCGGCGCACCAGGCCTATGGCCAGGCCGGCATCGTCAACGCCTGCGCGCTGGCGATCGAGCCACTCAAACTGGTCATCGTCGATGCGCTTGACGATCCAAAGCTCGTTCCGATTGCGAATCGAAGTCCGGACCCCCGCCGCGTCGACGTTGTCGTGCCGATCGGTACGGGTACGAATCGACCCTTGCTGCCTGGCGGAATCCTGCCGCCGACCAACGAGGCGGGTGCATGGTTGTGTACTGGGCAGGTGTGTTTGCCGGTCGTGACGGATGCTGAAGAGTTGGAACGATTGTTGCGAGGGCTATAAGGGCAACGCTGCTCGATCAGCCCAAAATTGCGGCGCTGGCGCCGCCCCTCATTGCCCTGCCGGGCATTTCTCCCGTATAGGGACGGGGAGAAAGACGCCGTCATGGACGGTTTCGCCAATTTTCAAACGAGCGCCGAGGGTGCGGCCATCTCCCTTCTCCCCGTCACTATACGGGGAGAAGGTGCCGGCAGGCGGATGAGGGG
>NZ_RZTC01000147.1:0-12441 GCF_004023165.1 Mesorhizobium sp. M7A.F.Ca.MR.176.00.0.0
CCGCACCAGACCTCGACGCCTTGGCGGCGCTTGCCGGCGGCAGCGGCTACAGATTACCGGCCGCTGTCGAAGCGCATGCGATTGCGCTCGACCCTGAGAGCCGCCGCATGGCGCAGGCCGGCAGCCTCTATCCGGACCACGTCATCTTCCTCGGCCAGGGCTCCGTCGTGGCGAAACCAGGCGAGGCCGTGGCCGATGTCATTGCACGACTGGGCACGTCGCCTGCGGCGATCCTGTTTCCCGGCGCAGGCGTGCTGATGCGCGGCGACGCCAGTGCCGGCGCCGATGCCATGCAACGCTGCCTCGCCGACGTGACGGCGCGCATCGATGTCGCCGCGCGGCTGAACTATCTCACCGCTTCCGAGAATGACGAACTGGTCAACTGGGACGCCGAGCAATATCGCCAGAAGCTCAACGCGGCTGGCGGCTAGCATGGGCATGATGCCACTTGTCATCGGCATCGACATCGGCACATCGGGTGCGCGCGCCGTCGCCATGCGCCCGGATTTTTCCATAGCCGGGCACGCGGCCGTCCCACTCGACAGGTTTGGCAGCGATGGGCGAGCTCCCACGGCGTGGTGGCAAGCGGTCAAGACGGTGCTGACGGAGCTGCTTTCCGGCATCGACCGCACGGCGGTCCGCGCCATCGCCGTTGACGGCACCTCCGGCACGCTGCTGCCGGTCGACGCCGCCGGGCGGCCGCTGGCCGAACCGCTGATGTACAACGACAAGGTCGATGACGACGACATCCTGGCCGCTATCGCCCGCACCGCGCCGGCTGCAAGTGCAGCGCACGGAGCGACATCCGGCCTCGCCAAGGCCCTGCGCTTCCAGCATCTGCCGGACATTGCGGCGGTGCTGCATCAGGCCGACTGGATTGCCGGAAACTTCTCCGGCCGCTTCGACGTCAGCGACGAGAACAATGCCCTGAAGACAGGCTATGATGTCGAGGCCCGGCGCTGGCCGGAATGGATCGCGGCGACCGGAATGCGCGTGGAGTTGCTGCCGCGCGTGGCCGAACCGGGCGAAGTCACCGGCGCCCTCACCGCGGAAGCCGGAGAACTGTTCGGCTTGCCGCGCGATGTGGCCGTCGTCGCCGGCACCACGGATGGCTGCGCCTCGTTCCTGGCGACCGGTGCTGCCGCGATCGGCGACGGCGTCACTGCGCTGGGATCCTCGCTGACCATCAAGATCCTGTCCGACCGGCCGATTTCGGCGTCGCGCTTCGGCATCTACAGCCACCGGCTCGGCAACGCCTGGCTGGCAGGCGGTGCGTCGAATTCCGGCGGCAAGGTGCTGGCTCAGCATTTTCCGCTCGCCCGTATCATCGAACTCAGCGCGACAATCGACCCGGAGACCGACACCGGCCTCGATTACTATCCGCTTCCCGCCACGGGCGAACGATTTCCGATCGCCGATCCGGCGCTGCCGCCTCGCCTTGCGCCCCGGCCGGCGGATGACGCCGATTATCTGAAAGCGATGTTCGAAGGCATCGCCGCGATCGAAGCGCTCGGCTATGACAGGCTTGCCGAACTCGGCGCGCCCGCGCTGATATCGGTCAGGAGCGTCGGAGGCGGGGCGGCGAACCCGGCCTGGACGGCAATCCGGCGGCGCAGGCTCGGCGTCGATTTCCTGCCCGCGCTTTCCGACGAGGCCGCCGCCGGCACGGCGCGGCTGGCGCTGATGGGTGCAAGCCGGGCAGGACTCCTATGAGCGCCAAAACGATCGAACGTCTCGACGGCATCGGGCCGCTGGCGGAGCGCTATAATGTGTTCCTGCTCGACCAGTTCGGCGTGCTGCATGACGGCACACGGCCCTATCCAGGCGCGGTGGCAGCGCTGTCGGCGCTGAAGCGCGCCGGCAAGACCGTGGTGCTGGTTTCGAACTCCGGCAGGCGGGCACGACCCAATGAAAGCCGGCTCATGAAACTCGGCTTCGAAGCGGGAAGCTGGGATCATTTCGTTTCTTCCGGCGAGGTGGCGTGGCGATCCTTCAGGCAGATGGCGATTTCGGGGAAGCTGCGCCCAGGGACAAAATGTCTGCTGATCAGCCGTGAAGCTGACCGCTCCGCGATCGAGGGCCTGCCTTTTGTGCTGACCGGGTCCGGCGATGAGGCCGAACTGGTGCTGATCGCGGCCAGCGAGGGTGACCGCTTTGACCTCGACCATTATCGCAGGCTGTTCGCGCCGGCTGCAGAGCGGCGGGTGCCGTGTTTCTGCACCAATCCCGACATCGTCATGCTGACGGCCGTTGGCCCTCGCTTCGGCGCCGGCCGTCTGGCCGATCTCTATGAAAGCCTGGGCGGCAGCGTTACCCGTATCGGCAAGCCCGACAAGGCGATTTTCGAAGCCGCGCTGGCGCTGGCCGGCGAGCCGGACCGTGGCACCGTGGTCTGCGTCGGCGACAGCGTCGAACACGATATATCGGGGGGGAACAGCACCGGCATCGCCACCGCGCTGGTGCTGAGCGGAATACTGGCGGACACACCGGATCTCGCCGCTGTTTTCGACGAACAACAGGCCTGGCCGGACTACATCACGGACAGTTTCAGCTTCCGCTGACCGCTTCCAGCATGCGGCGCGCGCTCTCCTCGTCGGTGATCAGGATGGTTGGGGCGATGAGGGTCATGGCGCCGAGCAGCGCTTCGGTTTTCTCCTCGCCACCGGAGGTGAGGATACGGATCGGCGCCTTGCGCAGACGGTCGACATCCACGGACATCACGTGGCTGTTGACGGGATGGTCGACCAGATCGCCGTTGCGGTCGAAGAAATGGAACAGGAGGTCACCCACGGCGCCACGCGCAAGCAGGGCCTCCCGATCCGCCTCCTTGAGGAAACCGCCACGAGAGAAGGTGGTGGCCGAGGCGATCCCGCCGACGCTCAGCAGAACGGCATCGAGCACGTCGGCCATTTCGAAAATCTCCTGCAGGCCGCAGCGCTCGATCAGTGCGATCTTGGTCTCGACGCTGTCGACGACGGCTGGTGTCGGCATCAGATAGCCGTCGCCCTGGAATATCTGAGCGAAGCGCCAGGCGAACTCGGCTGGGTTTACCCGGCGCACGACGCCGACACCGCCAAGCAGCGAAATCACCTTGAAATCGGTGAGCGACTTGGCGCTGATGAAGGGCAGGCTCGAGAACAGCGTCTGCCCCCAGCCGACGCCGACCCGCATCCCGGACTTCATCGTGTCCGACAGGAAACTGCCGGTCTTGGCGCTGATCGCCGGTATCGGATCGGCATCGGGTGCCGAAAGCGGCGCCACCAGCGCCTGCTGCAGCCCGAACGTCTTCTCCAGCGCGCGCTCAAGCCGCACAATTTCCGACAATTCGCTCTCGATGGTGATCTTCACTTCGTTGCGCGCCCGGGCATCCGCCAGCATG
Source organism: Mesorhizobium sp. M7A.F.Ca.MR.176.00.0.0 (assembly GCF_004023165.1). NCBI lineage: Bacteria > Pseudomonadati > Pseudomonadota > Alphaproteobacteria > Hyphomicrobiales > Phyllobacteriaceae > Mesorhizobium > Mesorhizobium sp. M7A.F.Ca.MR.176.00.0.0. The sequence continues at coordinate 3,380 of NZ_RZTC01000147.1, forward strand.
CGCACGATGGTGACGCGACCGACGCCGAGCACGTCGGCGATCTCGTTCTGCGTCATCTGTTCGACGAAATACATCCAGGCGGCGCGAATCCTGAGGCGATCCGTCCGGCTTTCGCTGGCGACCTGCTCGGTTGCCTCGCCTCGACCGTCTTCGCTTTCGCCCTGTCGTCGTCTGCCCAAGTCTGTCTCTCCCCTGCGGCGACGGACGAGCGCGCTGCCGCCGATTCTCCATGCTGGTCTAGTATCGCCTATTGATCTACCAATCGATAGGAACAATGTAGAGAGTGGCGGCTGCCCCGCTTGGCGGCTATCCGCAGCAAATTTCAAGGCGATCCGCGATGCTCCGACAAATCTCCGAAGATGTCCGCGTCAATCTGAAGGACCGGCTGCGGGAAGTCCGCGAAATCATCCGCCAGAGCCGCCATGACGGCAGCGGCGATGCCAGCATCCTGCGCGAAGCAACCAGCCATCTGCCGCCGTTTCCGGGCAAGGGCATCGAAGGCCTGCTCAGCCATGCCGCGAGTGCCGTCGACGAGGCGCTGTCGATCGCTGAAGCTTTCGTCCCGCATGAGCGCCCGATCAAGGTGGACGGCACGACGGTAAAGGGCCTCGGCACCTATTTCCCGATCGGCAATGAGGACCGCCAGCTGAGCGCCGAGCGCCTGTTCCGGCGCGATATGTATTATCTGACCAAGGCGGTGCTTGCCGGCCTGAACATCGACAATGCCCGCATCCACGAAGCCGATTTCGCGGCCGTCCATGCCACGATGCGCAAGCGGCATGGCGACCTCCTGGCCGCCTTGGCCGCGCCAGGCGCCGGACTGCAGGCAATCGCTGCGACCTGTTCGGCGCTGCTGGTCGAGTGCCTCAGCCAGCGTCCGGTTCGCTTTGCCGAGACCGTGCCGGAAACGCCGGCCGCGATTGCCGGCCGGGCGCTCGACATAAGCTGCCTGGCGCCGCTCGCTTTGGCCTGCGGCCTGGCGACCACCGGCAGCGACGGTGCGCCGGAGCCGGATATGCTGGAGATCGCGATCCTGGCGGCGGATATTCGCCACGACCGCATCGTTCAGGCCTGCGCCAAGGCAAACCCGATCGCTGAACTGACACCGGTGTTCGCCACCTTGCTTGCCCATCTGCCGTAATTAGCCGGTCTGGGCTAGCCTTCAGCGGCCATGGCCATGATCGCTTTCTTGGCGCGCTGGATGGAAGCCGGGCTCATCGAGAGTTCGGTCAGTCCCATCTTCACGAAGGTCGCAATGAGATCGGGACGGCCGGCCGCCTCACCGCACATGCCGACCATGATACCGGCGGCGACGCCGGCTTTTGCCGTTATTTCGATCGCCGACATGACGGCTGGATTGGTGACATCGTTGAGCCTGGCGACGGTCGGATTGAGCCGGTCGGCGGCCATGATGTACTGGGTCAGATCGTTGGTGCCGATCGAGAAGAAAGCAACCTCCTTGGCCAACGTCGGGGCGATCAGCACGGCGGCCGGGGTTTCGATCATGACGCCGAGATCGAATGACGCGTGCGGCACGCCTTCGGCCTTCAGCTCGGCCGTGCATTCGTCAACCAGCACGCGCGTCTGCCTGACCTCTGAGATGTCGGACACCATCGGCAGCATCACCTTGATGTTGCCGTGCACGGCGGCGCGCAGCAGCGCCCGCAGTTGGCGCTTGAAGATGTCGGGCCGGTCGAGACACATGCGGATGCCGCGCCAGCCGAGGAAGGGGTTTTCCTCGTCGGGAAATTCGATGCCGGCAATCGGCTTGTCACCGCCGATGTCGAGCGTGCGCACAATGACCGGATAAGGCGCAAAAGCCTTGGCCAGCGCCGCATAGGCCTCGGCCTGCATGTCTTCCGAGGGCAGATGCATATGGCGCATGAACAAAAGCTCGGTGCGGAACAGGCCGATGCCCATGGCACCAGCCTCTTGCGCCGCTTCGATTTCCTCAAGTGAGCCGATATTGGCCGCGACCTCGATGATCCTGCCGTCGGCAAGCTTCGGCGTCACCGTCTTGAAGATGGTCAGTCCGGCGCGCTCCTTTGCCGCCGCTTCGACGCGGCCGGCGAAATCGGCGCGGGTCGCCTCGTCGGGGTCGATGATCACATGGCCGGCATTGCCATCGAGCGCGACCTCTCGCGCGGTGCGCAAGGCATTGACTTGGCCGCCGAGGCCGAGCACTGCCGGAATGCCGTGCGAGCGCGCGATGATGGCGATGTGCGAGGTGGCGCCGCCATGGCCGCACACCACGCCGCCGATACGCTTCAGCGGCGCGCGTGCCAGATCCCAGGCACCGATGTCGTCGGCGATCAGGATAGCGCCTTCGGGGATGTTTTCGAGGCTGATATCGTCCTGCCCCAGCAACACGAGGCAGATCTGCCGCCCGACCGCATGAACGTCGTCCGCCCGCGCGTTGAGATAGTGATCGTCGACCGCGCTGAATTCGGCGGCAATGTTGGATGCGGCGGTGATGACGGCGGAGACCGCGTCATTGCCGCCCTTGATCAGGCCCTCGGCCTCGCCGGTCAGGCTGTCGTCGGCGGCGATATCGCGCAGCGCTGCGACGATGCCGCGGTCTCCAGCCGACAGGCTATCCTGCGCCAACGCATGATCCATGCGGGCCTGGACCGCGCCGACGGCCGTGCGGAACCTGTCGATCTCGCCTTGTATCTCCTCGGCCTGCAACATGCGGCCCTGGCCAGCGATATCGGCTGGGAAATGCGCAAAGGCCGGGCCGATGGCGAAACCTTCGCTGGCGGCCACGCCGCGCAGGCGGTTTGCCCCGTCAAGTGCCGCCGGCACGGATCCGCGCGCGGGTGCCGCTTCCGCTTCCTGCCCGGCATCGTTCGCCGGGCTCTGCGCTTCCGCTTCATCGTCGAGGCCGGCCCGCGGATTCTCAAGATAGCCGATCAGCGCCTCGAGCGCCTCGATGGCATCGGCGCCATTCGCCCGCACCGTGACTTCTTGGTTCTCCTTGACCGCCAGCAGCATCAGCTTGACCGAACTCTTGGCACTGACCGCCTTGCCGTCCTTGACCAGTTCGACGTCGGATTCGAAACCCTTGGCGAGCTTCACGAACCGCGTCGCGGGACGGGCGTGCAAACCTTCATGCACTCTGACGATGGTCGAGCGTTCCATGGCAAATACTCTGGTTTTGGGCGCCGCTCCCAACATAGGCCGCGGCGCGAATGCTGTCAGGCGGCGATGGTGATGATCGCGCCGGTCTTCAGGGCGGCCACGAGCGCTAGCGGATCGACTTGCGACGCACAGATCTCGCCCGGCCTCTCGGCCTCGGTAGCGCCGTTGAACGAGATGACGACATGGCCCATTTCCAGCACCTTGCTCCACGCGCTGGAGCCGACCGCTGTAATAACAGCGGCAACCGGGCCGAGGGTGATCGAAGCGCCCTTGGCGGGCGCTCCGTCACTTGGTCCCTGCTCCGCCTTGTGGAGCACCGAAACCTCGGCAAGCTCCGGCGGCGAGCCATCCGCAAACAGGATGACCACGCCCCCTTCGGCAAGGTCCGCCACTTCTGGGCCGATGGCAGTGACCCGTGTTCTCAGCAGAACCGTCATATGGCGAACCTCATTTTCTCAACTTTCCCTAGAGCGGTGAACCGCTCTATCTCTTTGTTTTGACGCAATTTCCACGGGAAAGCATTGTGCGCTTTTCCCGGAATTGCCTTAGAACACGATCAGGCTGACGACCCAGGCGATCAGCACCGAAACCGGCCCCATGATCTGGCGGCTGATGAGCACCGCCGGAACGCCGATTTCGATCGTCTTCGGCTTGGCCTCACCGAGCGCCAGGCCGACAGGGACGAAGTCGCAGCCCACCTGGGTATTGTAGGCAAACAGCGCCGGCAGTGCCATCGCCGGCGAGATCGTGCCGTTGGCGATCTGCGGGCCGATGATGGCAACGCCGATGACCTGCGCGATGACAGCGCCTGGCCCGAGGATGGGCGACAGGAACGGCAGGCCGCAGATCGCCGAGATGATCAGCAGGCCGACGATGTTGTTGGCCAGCGGACCCATCGGCTGCGCCAGCACATCACCGATGCCGGTATACAGGATCAGACCGATGAGCATGGTCACGAACGCCATGAACGGCAGCACGTTGCGAATGACCTGATCGATGGTGCGACGGCCGGCATTGAAGAAGATGCCGACGATACGTCCCATGACGCGGCCGATCGTGCTGATGAGGCCGATCAGCCCACCTTCGCTCGGCAGCGGCTGTGGTGCCGCGGCCGCATTGTTGCTTGAACTCATCGCTGCTGCTCCCCCTGCAGTCGTGATCGTTTCGGATCCGTCCGCCATTGTGATGTTGGCCGGCTTCACGCCCGAAACGTAGATGTCCTCGGTGATGAACTGGGCCAGCGGTCCGGACTGACCGACCGGCGTCAGATTGACGGTCGGGATGCGCTTGCGCGGATAGACGCCGCATCGTGCGGTGCCGCCGCAGTCGACGACGACCACCGCCATCTCGCTTTCGATCGGCGGCGCCCTGAAGCCGTCGACGGCTTCGCCACCGGTCATGTCGGCGATGAGCTGCGCCACCGGGTGAATGCCACCACCGGTGACGGAAACGATCTTGCTGCGCTGTTCGGTCGGCTCGATCACGAGCGGGCCGCCCCAGCCGGTTTTGCCCTGGGTGATCCTTACGGCTTTGTATGTCTTGGCCATGATGTCCTCCCCGCCCTTACAGCTCGACGCCTTGGCGGCGTGCCATGATCGCGGTGATGCGTTCGGTCAGCATGCCCTTGAGCAGGATGACGACGAGGCCGACGATGGCGTACCAGATCGCCACCTTGACGTGGTAGCCGGCGACGACGACGCCCTTCTTTTCCAGCTCCAGCAGCGCGACGAGAATGCCGCCCCAGACGAAATACTCGCCGGGATTGATGTGCGGGAACAGGCCGAGCGGCGGGTGCACATAGGACACGGCCGCGTCATAGAAGGCCGGCTTGTGCTTTTCTTCCAGGAACGATCCGAACGTATAGGCCATCGGATTGGTGAGGAAGAACACCGCCAGCAGCGGCAACAGCGTGTAGCGCGTCAGCGCGATCCGGCCGGCGCCGCGCGCCAGACCATGCACACGCTCTTCACCGACCAGTTCGGTGACCGCGTAGAAGGCCGTCATCAGCACCACCAGCGTCGGGATGATGCCGGTGACGAAGCCAGCGAAGACCTCGCCGCCCTTCTGGAAGATGCCGATGAAGTACTTGCCGATGGCGGTCAACCAGCCGAGCTGCTCTTCCTGCTGGACGTCCTTCAGCTTTTCCTTGAACTGATCGACGGTGATCGGTCCGCTGTCCGCTTGTGCGAGGACAACGAGATGGTCGGAGGCATGCTCGACGGCGAGCTTGCCATGCAATGCGGCATCCGAGACCATGGCACCTGCGACATGCAGATTGTGCACGGCCATGTCGGCATGCTGCGCCAACAACGAAAATACAGACATTTCTCCTCCTTATGCCACCCGCCGGTTGATCCCAGTCGGTGCGCGGCGTCCTCTATCCCTTTGATTTAGAGCCCGAAATTCTCCGGCCCTAAGCCCTTGCTATGTTCAAGCCGGACAGGCCCGGCTTCTTCCCCGGCTCCGACCGTGTCTTGTCGATCTGTTCGATCGCCCGTTTCACGGCCTCGGCCACACCGGGTTCCCCCTCCCCCATGATTGCAGGGTTGGACCGGAGTCTATCGAGGGGAACACCCTCGAATTCTTCATGTCTCTTGAACTTGGTGAAGACGGAACGGCCGCTCATCACCATCAGGCGGCGCACGATCAGATCGGGCGTCACCACGACGAGCGCGATGGTGCCCTTGGCCAACCGGCCGCGAAAATTGCCGGCTCCGACGAAGCCCTCCTTGTACTGGTCGGTGACGCCCCTGAAGACATCCGAATAGTGCCGCATCTGCAGCCAGACGCCGAGCGACTGCAGCGCCCACACAATAACCAGCAGAAGCAGTCCCCACTGCCAAATCGCCATTCGGTTCTCCTCCCGAAGCCTCAGTTGAACCGCACCTTGGACCGGCGCGTGACAACAGCAAAGTGAGAACATTTGTTTCCGAGAATGTCAATATGTATGATATTGGCCTCGGCTGCGGTCATCCACAAGGGCGCTGACCGATTTCGGCCGTGCCACCGTTGTGCTAGGCTGACCGGGAAACAGGATACGAGGAACATGGATCTGCCCTTCAGGGACGAACTGGCCTTGATGCCCGATCTTCGCCATCGGCTGCGGCAGCTGCGCTGGTTCCGCGCCACCTTTCGCGGCAGCGCGAAGGTGGTCTCGGATACGTTCGGCGTGCGCTTCGAGATCGACGAGGTCAAGCTCACCAGGGCCTTTCTCGACTGGGTCGAGATCATGGAGGCGCAGAAGCGCTTCGCCGCGATCGACCGCGCCGACTTCATCGTCTTTGCCGCCGGCCTCGTGCTGCGCGAGTTGATAAAACAGGCGCCGGCAAAAGAAATCTCCGGCCTCACCCAGCTGGTCGAGACGGATACGAACGCCGGCACGCTGGAAATCGTCCGCTTCTGGCCGGAGGGTTTCCTCTACACCAACTACTGCGTCTCGGTGATTTCGGCGATCCACGAGCAGGAATTCGGCACGGCACCCGGCATCGACAAATGCGCCGACGATTTGCGCACATGGTGGTCCTATCGCGAGAACGTGACCGAGATGCCGGCCTATGCGGTGGCTTTCCTCGACCGCTTTCTCGGCGCCGAACCGAACTGGATCACCCCGGATCGCGCGCAGTCCCGGCAAGCCATGCAACGGGCGCTCGGGTCTTCCCGTGCGAGCGATGCGTTGCGCCAGCTTTGAGCCCGCTCTTCGCGCCCTCAAAAACGCACGCGCTATTGAACATTTGACTTTTTGCCGATAGCGATGTGCGAAAATTGACTCGAGAGGGAAACGCGTGGCGCGACCAAGGCCTATTATTTTCGATTGCGACGGCGTCCTTGTCGACAGCGAGCCGTTGGCCGCCCGCGCCTATGAGCGCGTCTACGAAAAGCACGGCATGCCCGGTGTCAACACCAGCATCATCGCCCAATGCATCGGCATGAAGCAGTCCGATATCATCGCCAGGATCAAGGATTTGACCGGCCACCAGTTTCCGGCGGCGGCGGACGGCGACATCTGGGCCGAGACCAAGGTGCTGTTCTCGCAGGAATTGAAGCCGACACCGGGAATCGCTGCGTTCCTCGAGACGCTTGCGGGCGACCGCTGCGTTGCCTCGTCCTCCTCCGTCGAGCGTATAAACCACAGCCTTGCCGTGACCGGGCTGGCGCGTTTCTTCGGCGATGCGATCTACAGTTCCTCGATGGTCAAGAACGGCAAGCCCGCGCCGGACATCTTCCTCTTCGCAGCGGATAAGATCGGCGCCAATCCCGTTGACTGCATCGTCATCGAGGACTCGCCCTTCGGCATTCAGGGCGCGGTCGCCGCCGGCATGACGGCGATCGGCTACACCGGCGGCGGCCATACCTATGCCGAGCACGCCGCGCGGCTGACAGCTGCCGGTGCCGATTTCGTCTGCGCCGACTGGGAAGAAGTTAGCCGGCAATTGGCCGGGCTCGGTGTGCCGGCCTAATCTGTCAGCGAACAGGCAGTCCAAGGCGGACCGATTCGTCGGCCGGGATCACTGGCCCGACACGGAAATTGAAGGACAAGACCCTCGTCGCACCGGTGTCGACCTCGCACCGGAAGCCCAGATGGTACCATGTGGTTGTCGTGCGGAAGGCGACATCCGGGGCGTCGAGGATATTACCGACCTTCAGCGGAACACTTGGGATCAACTCGGGGAAATACGAGGCGTCCAGCAGTTGCTGCTGCAACGCGCTGGCGCAAAGTTTGGCGGCACGCTGGCCGCGAGGCACGCCGCCCTTCGAGGTCGTGGCCACCGCATCGCCGGTAGCGCCCTGTGAATAGAGCTTGCGGACGCCTGGGAGGCCCGAAGCGTTCCGAGATGCAGACTTCGAGGGCTTTGAGGGGCTGGGCTTCGGCGCATTTGTGGGTTTGGGCTTCGGCGCATCGGCTGATGTGGGAAGGTCGATCTCGCTGCCGCCGCCATCGGCAGCCAAAGGCGCTGGTGCCGCGCCCCGTTGCTTGGCGGCATCGAGCGCCGCCTGCTTCTCCGCCTCCTGTTTGGCTGCTTGTGATTTATCTATCTCCTCGGTTGAAGCTGCCTGCGTCTCCTGTGTGGGCTCGGCGTCCTTCGCGGTTGCCGGCTTCTCGTCGGCCTTGGTTGAATCTGGCCGGCCCTCGGAGTCTACCGGAGTGGCGGATTGGTTCTCCGCCTGCTTCGGCACGACAGGCGGCTTCGAATCATCCTTGGCCGGTGACGGCGAGTTGTCTAGAGCGCTGCCCCCATCCAGGGATTTCCTGGGGCCGGTATCCTTGTCGCCGAACTGAAAAACAGGCTTCAAAACCTCAACTGGCGAGGGCTTCTGAGGTCGCTTTTCCGGCGGACGTGGTTTTTCGACTTTCTGCTCGGGCGGTTTTTCAACCTTCGTTTCCTGCGGCTTTTCGGCCTTGGGCTCCTTTGGGGGCGGCGCCGGCGCGGGTCTCGGCTTTGGCTGATCGGGCGCAGGCACGAGTGCGACGTTTACCGCCTGTTCCTGCTGCGGCTGTTGGGGAGGCGCCGGGAATTTGTAGACCAGGAACGCAGCGATGAGCGCATGCAGGATCAGCGATGCGGGCAAAGCCCACAACAGATGCCGCCGTTCTCCTGTCTCGCTCTTCATCCTGACCGATGTGGAATGAAATAGCGGCGGCTTCAAGCATAGGCATTGGATTTGCGCAATCTAGCCTCTGACAGCTTGTCGATTTGGATCATTATACCCTGCGGTAGCCCGACCAAGGTGCTGGGCGACGCAACAAGCGGCGGCCCACGATCCGGCCCATCATGACCTGGGATCAGCCAGTTCGCCGCCACCAGGATGGACGCCAATGCGGCCGACTGCATCGTCATCGAGGACTCGCCCTTCGGCATTCAGGGCGCGGTCGCCGCAGGCATGACGGCGATCGGCTACACCGGTGGCGGCCATGCCTATGC
>NZ_RZTC01000148.1:0-12357 GCF_004023165.1 Mesorhizobium sp. M7A.F.Ca.MR.176.00.0.0
GTCACCCATCTAATCAGTCCATTCTGTTACCTATCTATCCGGTTCGGACACCGGCCCCTCTCTTCCCGTCACCATACGGGGAGAGATGTCCGGCAGGACAGTGAGGGGCAGCGCCAACGTCAACGATTGCTCCGTTCGGCCAGAAACTCATGACGCAGTAGCGCTAATGCATCTCGCTCAAAAGTCGCGACGCGCTTTAGGCTGAAAATTCCTTGATCCAGCACTGATTTTGACGCATATCCGCTGCGAACTGAGCTAAAAGTTCCGCCAGCCGGACCAGCGCCCATCGTGGAAGTGCCCCGCCAGCTGATGCCATTCGAACGGGGCCTCTTAAATCATGACAGCAGAACAGATATCGCCGGACCAGCGCTATGCCGCGTTCCGCCATCGGTCCTTCCTGAGCTATTGGGCGGCGCGTTTCCTCACCACATTCGCCACCATGATCGTGTCCGTCGCGGTCGGCTGGCAGATGTACGATTTGACCCGCGACCCGCTCGATCTCGGCCTTGTCGGCATCGTCCAGTTCCTGCCGTCGCTGCTTCTGGTGCTGGTCACCGGCGTCGTCGCTGATCGCTTCGGTCGCCGCCTGATCATGGCGCTGGCGGTCGTGGTGGAGGCGATGTGCGCGCTGGCGCTGCTGGTCCTGACGCTGCGCGGCATCAGCGGGCCGCTGCCGATCTTCTGCGTGCTTGCCATGTTCGGCGTCGCCCGCGCCTTTTTCGGTCCGGCCTCCGCCTCGCTGTTCGCCAATCTGGTGCCGCCTCAGGATTTCGCCAACGCCATCGCCTGGAATTCATCGGCCTGGCAGACGGCGACCATCGTCGGCCCGGTCGCCGGCGGCCTGCTCTACGGCGTGTCGCCGGAAGCGGCCTACGGAACCGCCGCCGTCCTGATGCTCGTGTCCGGGCTGCTGATCTTCACCATTCCGAAGCCGTCGCAGCGGACCGAGTCGGAAAAGCCGACGATGCAGCACCTGCTCGGCGGGTTCAGCTACATCTGGAGCGAGAAGATCGTGCTCGGCGCCATCTCGCTCGATCTGTTCGCCGTGCTCCTGTCCGGCGCCTCGGCGCTGCTGCCGGTCTATGCACGCGACATCCTCCAGCTCGGCCCCTGGGGCCTCGGCCTGCTGCGCTCGGCGCCCAGCATCGGCGCCATTTGCGTCGCCATCTGGCTGGCCGGGCATCCGCTTCGCAACCACGCGGGCATGATCATGCTGGTCGCCGCCGCCTCGTTCGGCGCCTTCACCGTGCTGTTCGGCCTTTCCACCATCACCTGGCTGTCGATCGTGGCGCTGGTCTTCCTTGGCGCCACCGATATGTTCAGCGTCTACATCAGGGAAACGCTAATTCAGCTGTGGACGCCCGACGAGGTGCGCGGCCGCGTCAACGCCGTCAACCAGGTCTTTGTCGGCGCCTCCAACGAGGTCGGCGAATTCCGCGCCGGCACGATGGCCGCGCTGATCGGCACGGTGCCGGCCGTGGTGATCGGCGGCATCGGCGCCATCGCCGTAGCGGGCCTGTGGATGGTGCTGTTCCCGCAACTGCGCAAGGTGCGCCATCTCGACGGACGCAACTGATCTTCCTCCAGTTGACAAGCCAAAATGCCCCGCCCCCGTGCCACAGGAGCTCTCATGATCACTTGCTACCTGAAATACGTCATCGACCCCTACAAGCTTGCCGAGTTCGAAGATTATGGCCGTCGCTGGATAGCTCTGGTCAACCGCCTCGGCGGAAACCATCACGGCTATTTCCTTCCGAGCGAGGGGGCGAGCAATATCGCTTTTGCCATGTTCAGCTTTCCGAGCCTTGCCGACTACGAGGACTATCGCAAGCGTATGGCTGCCGACCCGGAATGCCAGGAAGTGTTTGAAATGGAAAAACGCAATCGCAGCATTCTCAGCTACGAGCGCAGCTTCCTGCGGCCTGTGCTCGAACCTTAAAGCGCGTCGCGTCGAAACAGATTCACGCGCCGCGCTTTAGGTCTTGTTTTATGCATGTCGTTTTCCCAAAACCGGAGTCACTTTTGGGCAACATGCATTAGCTACCTGCTCGGCTTGCCGAAAATCATCCGCAAAAACTCGTCCAGCCAACGCTTGAGATGCATGTCCCAGATCAGCCGGCCGCCGAGATGATCGCGGCCGGGCTGGGCACCGGGCAATTCGAAGCGATGCGCGCCGCGCACCACCCAGCGCTGCATCATCACCCTGGTCAGTTCGCCATGGAACTGGATGCCCCAGGCATTGTCGCCGTAGCGGAAGGCCTGGTTGGGATAGGTCTCGGCCGTCGCCAGCAGCGTCGCGTCCCTGGGCAGCGAGAAACCCTCGCGGTGGAACTGATAGACCATCTCCGGCCAGTGCATCAGTTGCTTGCCGGCTTCGGTCGCTTTCAGGGGATACCAGCCAACCTCGACCAGCCCTTCGCCGTGTCCTTCGACCTTGCCGCCGAGACAGTTGACCAGCATCTGTGCGCCGAGACAGATGCCGAGACATGGCCGGTTCTCCCTCAGCGGTATTTCCAGCCAGTTGGTCTCGCGGCGAACGAACTCGTCCTCGTCATTGGCGCTCATCGGACCGCCGAACACCACCGTGCCGGCGTGGCCGTCCAGTGTTTCGGGCAAGGCGTCGCCAAGCGGCGGCCGGCGGATATCGAGGTCGAACCCTTCTTCCAGCAACATGTGGCCGACACGCCCTGGGCTCGAACTCTCCTGATGCAGCACGATCAGTATCTTTGGCTTCGAACTCGTTTGACGCGGCATGGGAAGGCGAAGATCCTATTCGTCGCTCGATGTTCCGGTGGCGCCGGGCGCGTGCGCCGCTGCCTTGCGGCGCGCCTCGACGCGATCATGGCGTTCGACGCCGATCAGCTCGGCGACGCGCCAGACGGTGTTGTCCTCGAGCTCGTGCAACTCGCCGTCGGCATAGACGATTTCCCACATCAGGCCGATGAAGGCCTTGCGCGCATCGGCATCGAGATGCCGCTTCAGGACACTGGTGAAGGCATAGAGATCGATCGCCTCATTGTCGGCCCGCTCGCCGGCGGCGGCAAGTGCCTCAAGTTCCGTGCCGCTGATCGAATAGCTCTCCGCCAGCACCGCCTTGAACCGCTCCCACTCGACATCCTGGCGCACGCCATCGGCATTCATCACATGGTAGAGCAGCGCCGAGGCGGCGATGCGCGGATCGTCCGTGCTGGCACGAGTGCCGGCGCCGGCCGGCAAATCCCTGAGAAACGACAGAACGCGTTCAAACATAGATCCATACCCCAACGGCCTGACGGCCTGCCCAACTCAAAACAATCGAAACCGGCGCGGCGATTTCTCCGCTTCCTCGTCCGGATCGACGCCGGGATCGTCCGGCAACCGCGCAAGCTCCTCGGCCGGATCGACGCCCTCGGCATCGCTCGGCACCGCGGCGAAGGCCGCTGCCGTGATCGGCCTGACATGATCTTCTTCGCGACTTTCAGCTTGCTTGCCCGCCGACGTCTCGCCACCGGCGTCATCGATCACCTCGATCGGCCCTTTTTCGCTCGTCGGCTTCGCCAATGCTTCGATGACCGGCGCCGCATCGGCTGGCATGTCGTCATGGCTGTCGATCAACTGGCCGAGACGCTCCATCGGCGCACGCCACTCGAAGGCGTCGAGCCGGCCGGTGATCGGCGACACCGGCGCCCAGCGTTCCGACACCACGCCGTCTGCGACCCAGGCCGGATCGCGCGGCGCCCGCACCGCCCTGGATAGCAGCTGCCGCACCTTGCCCTGATCGCCGGTTTCGGCCTCCTCGATGTCTGCGAGCAGCAGATAGGCGCCCTCGCGGCGGTCCATCCGGATCGCCGCCTCGGCCTCGCGGCGGGCGGTCGAGAAATCCTGCGCGTCGAGCGCGGCGCGCGCCACCGTCATCGACGATTCGGCGTGGTTTTTCTTCATTTCCTGCAGCTTCTTCGCCCGGGTGAGGCGGTCGAGCACGGCGTCGCCCGGCCTTGCATGGGTATAGAGCTCGGCGACCTCCGGATGCGGCTCGGCCTTCCAGGCCGCCTCGAGGATCTTCGAGCCCTTGCGCACATCGTTCTGCTTGAACAATGCGGCCGCGGCGGCAACGGCCGCGGGCGCGAAGTCCGGCCTAAGCTTGTTGGCCTCGATCGCCGCCGTCCTGGCGGCGGCGGGATCGCTGTCGGCAAGCGCCTGCGCCTTGGCGGTCAAAAGCACGGCGCGGCGGCGATTGGCGGCATCGCGTTCGATCTGCCGTGTCGCCTTCTGCGCGTCGACCAGTTTCAGGGCGCCGTCCCAGTCGCCGCGCGCGGTCAGCTCTTCCAGCGTCGATTCCGCCGCCCAGGCCAGCTGCGGCGCCATCACCGCGGCGCGGCCGGCATAATGCCTGGCAGCGTTGCGGTCGCCGAGCCGTTCGGCTTCCAGATAAAGCCCGCGCAAACCCAGCAGCCGCATTTCGGGATCGTCGAGCATGCTTTCGAATTTCTGCCGCGCGCCTTCATGATCGCCTTCGAGCAGCGACGCCTGCGCTTCCAGCAGGTGGATCAGCGGCTCCTGGTCGGAACGGATCAGCTTGGCGGCTTCCTTGGTCTTCTTGCGGGCCAGCGCGCCATCACCGGCGCCGGCGGCAATCATGCCGGTCGACAGCGCCTGATAGCCACGGTCGCGGCGGCGGACGCGGAAATAGCGCGAGATGGTGTAGGGGCTGTTCCACAGCGACTTGAGCAGCCACCACAGGATCATCACCGCGGCGACCACGGCAACGACGGCCACCGCCGCCACCATCAGGCTGACCTGGTATTGATAGCCGTTGAAAGTGACGACCATGTCGCCCGGCCGGTCGGCCAGCCAGGCAAAGCCCAGCCCGAGCGCGAAAACGACGATGAGGAAGGCGAGCAGGCGGATCATTGTGTTGCCCTCATGCCTTCATCGCGCCCGAGATCAGCGCATCGACCTGGGTTTCGACCTCGATGCGTGCCTTCAGCTTGCCGGCAAAGTCCGCGCCAGCGGCCTTGGCGGCCTCGGGCAGCGTTTCATACTCGCTGAGTGCCTTCGCGTAGTCGCCCTGGTTGACCGCCGCCTCCATGCGCGCGACGGTTTCCGGTGCGCCGGCGCCTTCGACGGCGCCGATCGGCCTGACCTTGACCAGCGATTCGGCGCTCGACATCAGATTCTGCAGGAAGCCGGCATTCTCATCGACGGGCGTCGCGGCAGTGACCATGGCATTGGCGGCGGCATCAGCCTGCGATGCGATCTCGGCGCGGGTCGGAACGCCCTTTTCAGCATAGGGGCGCAGTGCCGCAAGCTGCGGCGCATCGGGCGAAATTGCCGCGAGGGTTTCGAGTTCGGCCGAAAACGGCCCGCCACGCTCGAGCGCCGCCTTCAAGGCCGACGCCGCGATGGCAAGCGCTACCTTCGGCTGCCCCGCCGCCGCCTCGACCTTGCCGGACAGCTGCGACACAGACTGCTCCAGCGCTGTCAGCCGGCCCTCCTGCGCCGTCGTAGCCTCGCCGGCCGACTTCACCAGCGCGTCGAGGCCAGCCAGTTTCTCGTTGAGCGGACCGAGATCGACCGGCGCCGAGCTGCCGGCCTTGCCGAGGGCGGCGACCGCCGTCTCGATCTGCGCGACCTTGTCGCCCAGTGCGGCGACCCCGGCCGCGTCGCCTGCTCCACCTTTCTCGACAGCCGATTTCAGCGCCGCCACATCGGCCTTGACCTGTTCAAGGCCCGAGGACAGGCCGACCATCTTCGCCGCTCCATCGCCGTTGCCGCCGGCGTCCTTCAAACCGGCGATTTCGGTCTTCAGCGAGGCGATGTCGCCGTTGACGCCATCGAGCGAGACGCCGGCACCGGAACCCGGCGCGCCAAGCAGGCCGGCAAATTGCAGCCCGCCGGCGCCGACCAGCGCGATGACGCCGCCGATGATGCCGGCGGCGACGCCGTTGAGGCCGCCGCGCTTTTCAAGGGGTGGCGCCATTTTCTCGTCCCGTGTCTCGGGTTTCGCCTTGTTGCCGTCGGTCTGCGTGCGCTTCGCCGATGCGTCCTCGAAACTGTAGTCGTAGGCTTTGGTCTTGCCGGCCGGCGCATCGGACGATCCGGGACCGTGGGACGATCCGGGCTCGTCGGACGATCCGGGATAGGGGATCTCGGCCTCGCTAGCGGGCTTTGTCGCCGCTGCCGGCGGCTGCTCCGGTTCGGCCCGGGCGTCGGTATGCTCCCAGGGCTCGAGATCGGTCTGGTCGGCGTGAACCGGCTCTTCGGGAACCTCGGGTTGCGAAGCGTTCGCTGCTTCCTCGGCCTTCGCCTCGTCTGTCCGGGCCTCCTGCGTGGCGGCGTCCTCGTCGGCGATGCGTGAGACGGCGCCCGGCTCGAGATCGATGGTCACCGGCTCGCGGCGGCTTTTCGAGTGTCGCATCTTCGGCGTCTTGACCATGCCTGGGCTCCGCACAATTCGCTTCGTCTCAACGCCTGGCGGCGCATGATGGTTCAGAAAGGGTCTAGCACATCACCAAGCGGTGAAAAGGGGCGGTGTGATGACGCGGCTCAGCGCGGCGCCTGCAAAAGCGCCAGCAGCACATCCTCGTCGGGCTGCGCGGCAATGCGGATCCTTTCGCTGGCGACACCGTCGAAGGCTGCCGCGATGCGAGTGGAAAGCGCAAAAACCCATGTTTTTTCGAAGAGACCGCGCAGAGCGGGCCGTCTTGCCAAGGTCTGCATCGCCGCCGCCGCCTTGGCTGAATAGAGCAACACCGCGTCGGCAGGTTGCCCCGACAGGCGTTCGAGGATGACTTCGTCCGAATACCCCACTGCCAGCGTGTCATAGGTCTCGACGGCGTGGACCCGAACGCCCGCCGTCCCGAGCCTCTGTTCGAACGCCGGAAAACGCACGCGCCCGCAGAGGTAGACAATCGTCTTTCCAGAAAAATCGACGGCGAGACTGTCGGCCAGCGCCTCCGCATCGCCCGGGCCTTCACTGACCGACAAAAACCCCGCTCGAAGCGCCGCTTGCGCCGTCCTTTTGCCGACCGCATGACAAGGCAAGGCGGCGAGCGTCGCGATGATTTCTTCCGGCGCATGACGCATGGCATTGGCGCTGGTGACGGCCACCGCGACGGCATCGTCCGGGATCAGTCCGGCGGCGGCAGGCAACGCCTTTGTTTCGGTCAGGGGCAAAAGAACCGGCTGAAAACCTGCCTCCTCAAGCCGATGCGCTGTGCGCGAGGCACCCGGTTCCGGCCTGGTCACCAGGACGCGAAGCATTTCAGAGCCAGCCGTCGAAGAACTTTTCGCCGGCCTTGGCGCGCACACTCCGGGCCGCTTCACCGCCGATGCGGGCGGCGTCTTGCGCCGGCCCCTGCAGCTCGACCGTGTGCGACTGCGTGCCGTCGGGCGAGATGATCAGCCCGGCAAAAGACAGTTTTCCGGCCTCGATCGCCGCATAGCCGGCGATCGGTGTGCGGCAGGAGCCATCGAGCGCCGCCAGGAAGGCACGCTCGCAGGCCAGCGCCTGGCCGGTCGGTACATCATGGACGGCTGCCAGCATTTTTTCGACATCGCGGTCGCCGATACGGGTTTCGATACCGATCGCACCTTGCCCCGGCGCCGGCGGGAAGACATCGAGCGGTATCAGATCGGTGACGACATGCTCGAGCCCAAGCCGCTTCAGCCCGGCATAGGCCAGGATCGTGCCCGCGGCCACGCCTTCTTCAAGCTTGCGCAGCCGCGTCTGCACATTGCCGCGGAACATCACCACGTCGAGATCCGGCCGCATCCGGCGGATCAGCGCTTGCCGCCGCAGCGACGACGACCCCACTTTCGCCCCGCGCGGCAGTTCGGCGATCGTCTTCGCCGCCTTGCCGACAAAGGCGTCGCGTGCATCCTCGCGCGGCAGGAAGGCCGAGAGTTCGAGACCGTCCGGCAGTTGCGTCGGCATGTCCTTCGACGAATGCACCGCGATGTCGATCCGGCCCGCCAGCAGCGCCTCCTCGATCTCCTTGGTGAACAGGCCCTTGCCGCCGGCTTCCGACAGCGGCCGGTCCTGGATGCGGTCGCCGCTGGTCGCGATGACGACCACCTCGAACGCCTCCGCCGGCATGCCATGCGCGGCCATCAGCCGCGCCTGTGCTTCATGCGCCTGTGCCAGCGCCAGCGGGCTGCCGCGTGTTCCGATTCTCAAGATTGTTTGCATGGCGCGCAGTCCGTGATAACCCCCCGGCAAGCGAGGCTTTTCCGGGGTTCTCCTAACGGGGAAAGCCCCATGATACAATCTTTAGGGACAGCGACGAATTGATCCGCGTGCTGGGCATAGAGACGAGTTGTGACGAGACCGCCGCCAGCGTGGTGGCCATCGACGGCTACGCCGCGCCAAAAATCCTGTCCAACATCGTGCTCAGCCAGATCGAGGAGCATGCCGCTTTCGGCGGTGTCGTGCCGGAAATCGCCGCGCGTGCCCATGTCGAGGCGCTGGACGGCATCATCGAGGCGGCGCTTGCCGATTCGGGCACGGCGCTCGCCGATATCGACGCGATTGCCGCCACCGCCGGCCCCGGCCTGGTCGGCGGGCTGATCGTCGGGCTGATGACCGCCAAGGCGATCGCCGCTGCGGCGAACAAGCCGCTGATCGCCATCAACCACCTCGAAGGCCATGCGCTGACCGCAAGGCTGACCGACGGGCTCGACTTTCCCTATCTCTTGCTGCTGGTCTCCGGCGGCCATACGCAAATCGTCGCCGTGCGGGGCGTCGGCGACTACCAGCGCTGGGCCACTACCATCGACGACGCGCTCGGCGAAGCCTTCGACAAGACGGCCAAGATGCTTGGCCTGCCCTATCCCGGCGGGCCGAATGTCGAGAAAGCGGCACAGGCCGGCAATGCCTCGCGCTTTGCCTTTCCGCGACCGATGAAGGGCTCGGCCCAGCCCGACTTCTCCTTCTCCGGCCTCAAGACCGCCGTGCGCCAGGCGGCGAGCGCCATTGCGCCGCTGAGCGACCAGGACGTCGCCGACATCTGCGCCTCGTTCCAGGCAGCGGTGGCCGATGCGCTGGCCGACCGCGTTTCCCGCGCGCTAACGCGCTTTCGCGATACATTTCCCGGCACGAAAAACCCGGCCCTCGTCGTTGCCGGTGGTGTCGCCGCCAACCGCACGATCAAGATCATGCTGGAGCGGCTCTGTGCCGAGATCGGCTTCACCTTCATTGCACCACCGCTGAAGCTCTGCACCGACAATGCGGCGATGATCGCCTGGGCCGGTGTCGAGCGGCTGCGCGCCGGCATGGCGCATGAGAACGGCTTCGATTTCGTGCCGCGCTCGCGCTGGCCGCTGGATAGCATCTCGGCGCCGATGGTCGGCTCCGGCCGGCGCGGAGCCAAGGCATGAACGAGCGGGCAATGAGCGGCAACGACACCGCGCCAACCGGCTGGCGCGTTGCCGTGCTCGGCGGCGGGGCCTGGGGCACTGCCTTGGCCTTGGCCATGCTGCGCGCCGGGCATTTCGTCCGCCTTTACGCGCGCGACCCGGAGACCGTCGCCGCGATCGACCGCGGCGAAAATCCACGCTACCTGCCGGGCATCACGCTCCAGCCCGGCATCGTGGCGACGAGCAACATCCAGGCCGCGCTCGACGGTGCCGACTGCGTGCTGGCGGTGACGCCGGCCCAGTCGCTGCGGACTACGCTGGCGGCAGCGAAGGACCATATGCCGGCCGGTGTCCCGCTGGTTCTGTGTGCCAAGGGCATCGAAAGCGAGACCGGCGCCTTGCTGTCGGCGATCGTCGAAGAAATCCTGCCGCTAAATCCCGTTGCCGCTCTGTCGGGTCCGAGCTTCGCCACCGACGTCGCCCGCGGCCTGCCGACGGCCGTTGTGGTCGCTGCCCGCGACGAGGCATTGGCCGCCGATCTCGCCGCCCGCTTTTCCGCCGAAAACCTGCGCTGCTATTCGAACGACGACCTGATCGGCGTCGAGATCGGCGGCGCCTTGAAGAACGTCTTCGCCATTGCGGCGGGTGCCGTCACTGGCGCGGGTCACGGTGCCAGCGCCCAGGCCGCCATGGTGACGCGCGGCTTTGTCGAGCTGCGCCGCATCGGCGCTGCCTTCGGCGCCAGGCCCGAAACGCTGATGGGGCTTTCCGGCCTTGGCGACCTGCTGCTGACCTGCTCGTCCACCCAGTCGCGCAATTTCGCCTATGGCCTGGCGCTCGGCCAAGGCAAGCCGCTTGCCGGATTGCCGCTCGCCGAAGGCGTGCCGACGGCGGCGATCGCTGCCCGCATCGCCACCGAGCGCAACATCGACGCGCCGATCATTGCCGCCGTCGCCGCCATACTGGAGGGTGCCATCACCGTCCGGCAGGCTGTGACGGCCTTGATGACCCGGCCGCTGAAGACCGAAACCAACGATTGATCCCCACGACTTTGAACGATCAGGAGAATAAAGATGCTGTTTGCTGTGATTTGCAAGGACAAGCCCGGAAGCCTGCAGGTGCGCCTCGACACGCGGCCCGAGCATATCGCCTTTCTCGAAGGGTTGAACGGCGACAAGAAGCTGGCCTTCGCCGGTCCGTTTCTTGACACCGAAGGCAAGCCCAATGGCAGCCTCGTGGTCGTCGAAGCGTCCGACCTGGCTGGCGCCCAGGCTCTTTCGGCGGCCGACCCCTACGCCAAGGCCGGGCTGTTCGAAAGCGTCGAAATCCGCCCGTGGAACTGGACGTTCAACAAGCCGGCGGCTAGTTAATCCCGGTCGCCCGCGCGACGCCTAGGAGGAGAAAGACATGAACTACTGGCTGTTCAAATCCGAGCCATTCAAGTTCTCCTTCGAGATGCTGAAGGCCAAGGGCAAGGCCGGCACGCAATGGGACGGCGTGCGCAACTACGCCGCGCGCAACAACATGAAGGCGATGCAGATCGGCGATCTCGGCTTCTTCTACCATTCCAACGAGGGGCTGAACGTCGTCGGTATCGCTGAAGTCTGCGCGCTTGCCCATCCCGACACCACGTCGGACGATCCGCGCTGGGAATGCGTCGACATCCGCGCCGTAAGGGATGTGCCGAACCCGCCGACGCTGGAACAGGTCAAGGCCAATCCGAAGCTTGCCGACATGGCGCTGGTGCGGCTCGGCCGGCGTCACCGGCTGCACGGAAAGCCGGCCGAATGGAAGGAAGTCTGCCGCATGGGCGGCTTGACGCCGGCTCCGTGACGGCGCTGACGCCCAACAGCGCGAGGCAATTCATTCTCGACAACACGGCGCTGATGGCGCCGCCGCACGTCCCGGAGATCCTGCTTCATCTTGCCGACGAAGCGCATGATTTGTGGCAGCGGACCGAGGATGAGCTGGTCGAGATCGGCCTGCCGCCGCCTTTCTGGGCCTTTGCCTGGGCCGGCGGCCAGGGCCTTGCCCGCTATATCCTGGACAATCCCGGCACGGTGCGGGGCAAGCGCGTGCTCGACTTCGCTTCCGGCTCCGGCCTTGTCGCCATCGCTGCCGCCAAGGCAGGTGCCGCCAAGGTGACCGCAGCCGACATCGATCCGTTCTGTGCCACCGCGATCCGGCTCAACAGCGAGATCAACGGTGTCGGGACCGACTTCCTCGGCACGGATTGCATCGGCACCGATGCAGGTTGGGACGTGGTCCTGGCCGGTGATGTTTTCTACGACAAATCTTTCGCCGACCGGCTGATGCCATGGTTCGCAACGCTGAAGGCGCGCGGCGCCGAGATCCTCGTCGGCGATCCCGGACGGTCGTATCTGCCGAAGGCAGGGCTGAAGCCGCTTTCTGTGTATGAAGTGGCCGTCACGCGGGCGCTGGAGGATGCGCTGGTCAAGCGCACGACGGTCTGGCGGTTCGCTTGACGCGATCGCCGAACAGGCGTTCCATCACATACAGATCAGAGGGGGAGCTCATGGATTTTTCAGCAGTGAACTGGCTGGCGGTGGTCGCTGCCGCGATCGCCGCGTGGCTGTTCGGCGCCGCTTGGTACATGGGCCTGAGCAAGGCGTGGCTGAAGGCCGCCAAGCTCGATCCGGCGACGATGAAGAAATCGCCGCTGCCCTTCGTCATCAGCTTCATCGCCGAACTGGTCATGGCCACCATATTGGCCCTGGTCGTCGGCGCGATGACCGGCGGCGAGCCGACATGGCTCGCCGGACTTGTCTTCGGCTTTGTGCTCTGGCTGGGTTTCGTCGCCACGACGCTCTCGGTCAACCACCGCTACGAGAATTTCGGCTGGGACCTGACCCTCATCGACGGCGGCCACTGGCTCGGCGTGCTGCTGATCATCGGCGCCGTGATCGGCTGGTTCGGCGCGGCGGGAAGCTGATCAAAAGGCAGTAGGGCAGTAGGGCAGTAGGGGAATAGGGGGCAGGCGGCACCGACGCCTATCCCTAC
>NZ_RZTC01000149.1:0-12157 GCF_004023165.1 Mesorhizobium sp. M7A.F.Ca.MR.176.00.0.0
TTGCATTCAATAGGTTCGGCGCCGCACCCAGTTAGCCCGCTGCCTCACGGTGGCGGGCTTTTTTACGATTGGATCAATTGGTCGTCGAGGTGTCCGGCATCTTGAAGCCTGCCGGCAATTGGGTGTCGCGGCCGTTGTAGACACCCTTGCATTTGGGGCAAAGATTGTGCCCTCCAATGCTGTGCGTAATCTGGATCTGAAGGCCATGACTCTGTTCGCAGGTTGGGCAGAAGGGCAGGGAAGCTGGCTTGCCGTCTGGGTTGATGCCGTAATTGTACTGCCCCACCCGGACCGTCTTCACCTTGCTTTCCGCTAGCGCCTTCAAGCGCCGAATTTCCGAATCCCTCTCCTGGAGAGCGTCCCGCGCATCCGCCAAGGCCATCTTGGTGTCGCTCAAGGCTAAGTACAGGTCAGCAATCTTCAGCTTGAATTCAGCATCAGAAAACGACTTGTCGAACTCTCGAAGCTGCCTAGCGATATCCAGGGCCTGTGCGGCTGCCGCTAGCCCGCCCACTATATCCATTTACTCTCACCCCTCTTCACCATGTCGCATCAAATGTCACGATAGTTGCAGGAAAGGATTGGCACCGCAATTGGCACCGGACGCCAAGGGAAGGGAAGGGACGAGGCAGGAAGACAGCGCTACGATGGTCAAGAAAAAGCCCGGAAAACCGGGCTATTCAATACTCAGCGGGACGTGTCGGGATGACTTGCTGCGGATTTTAAGTCCCTTGCGTCTACCAATTCCGCCACGTCCGCAGGCCAGCCCTTTTCAGACGCCTGACACAGGCCGTCAAGTCGTGTTGTTGAGCGTTCGCCGAACGTGCAAACAGACGGGGCGGCTTGATGATACTGGCGCGATCACGGAATTATCGGCGCGGCGGGTAATGGTAGGATGCCTGTGTGGTGGATTTGATCCGCCAAGGCCGGCGCCTCTCAGGCCCAACCCATTCCCCCCGCCCACTGGGAGCGTCGGCCACCCTTCCATGAAAGAGCCCTTTGAGTGGTTGCCTGGTCCGGCAGCGTCGCGATTGTGGCCCTGCTCAGAACTTGTAGCTCAAATTGATGCCTACCGTGTTGAGCTTCACGTTCTGATCGCGATCGTTGAAGGGTTCCGCTACGTCGTAGTGCTCGGAGCCGAAATCATAGTAGCGATACTGTGCGCCGACGACGAACTTGTCGGTCAACGCGTAGTCGACGCCGGCACCCACGGTCCAGCCGACATTCGTGCGCGTGCTGGCGAACGCCGGACCCGCGACTTGCGATGTTTCGATGCCGGCAAAGGCGACGCCGCCAATGCCGTAGACCAGCAGGCGATCCATGGCGTAGCCGGCCTTGGCGTTGACCGACCCGAACCACTTGATGTCGGTGCCGAATGTGCTTCCCAGGGCCGATATCGTCGTTCCGTCGATCGAGGAATAGTTGAGGTCTGCCTCGGCGCCCAGCACCGCCTGGTCGAATTGCCACAGTCCGGCGACATGGCCGCCGACAAAACCGCCGTCAACGTCAGGTGTGGCCGAAAACGGCTCGCCCTCTGTTCCTGATATGTCGGACCGACCCCAGCCATAGCCGGCTTGCATGCCGGCATAGTAGCCGGTCCAGTCGAAGCCGGGCGCGGTCATCGGAACATCGGCCGCTGGGTCGGCGGCGAAAGCCGGCACGACCAGAGCGGCAAGAAAACCGGCACTTGCGACCATCAGGCGATACATCGAACTCCCCGAAATGACGATTCAGAAAGATCCTCGCCAGAAGGATAACCGCATTCGCCGCAATCGCAATCCCCCTGTCGCCGCACAGAATCCTCTATTTGGCGTCGATGAAATCCAGCACAGCCTGGTTATATTCATCCGGCGCTTGCAGCATGGCGAAATGACTGGCGTTGGGCAGGATAATCAGCTTCGCGCCCGGGATGGCGGAGGCGATATATTCGGTGTGTTCGCGCTTGATCGCTTCGTCATGGTCGCCGGCAACGATCGCCGTCGGCGTGGTTATCGCAGCGAGCTGCTCCTTGGTCCACGCCGGCTCGGTCTCCCACATATGGCTCATCTGCGCCACGAAGGCGTCATACTGGTCCGGTGTTTTCGACATCTTCTTGTAGTCGCGGCCGGAGCGGTCGATGTAGGCGGCAAAGGTCTTGTTGGTCATCACGCCCGGATCGACGCCGTCGGTGGTTACGTTGGCGGCTTGCGCAAAGAGCCTTGTCAGCCGCTCCGGATGATGCAGTGCGATGTCGATACCGATAATTCCGCCATCGCTCCAGCCCACGAGCGCGGTCTTGTCGATCTTCAGGTAATCGAGCAGCGCCAGATAGTCCGACGCCATCAAGTCTGCTCGGTGCGGGTGGAGCGGCCGTGACCACGGCTGTCGGCGACTATCACCTTGTGCGTCTTGGAAAACGTGGCCACCTGGCTGGCCCAGATGTCGGCGTGGCCGAGGCCGCCATGGATGAGCAGCACGGGGTCGCCCGCTCCGAAAACGGCGTAGTACATCTGGATGCCGTTCACCGGCGCATATCCGCTCTGATCGGGTTTGGGCATGGCCGCAGGCTCCGGCAAGGTCTGCCAACGTTCCTCGGCGGCGGCAAAAGCGCTCGAGGCGGCGAACAAGATGACGATGGCGAACACTTTGCAAAAACGGGTCATGTTTCCCCCTTACGGCTCGGTCCGTAGCCAGCATCGCGCTTTGGCCAGATTAGTCAACAAGCTCAGTCTGCCGCGGTGTGTTGGCCCGACGGCTCTGGCGGCGCCCGCCGACATTTGCGAGACTGGCAACAACCGAAGGAATCGCGAATGACGAAAGCAACGCCCGCAAAACCCAGACCGTGGACCGAGATGGCGACACATCTGGTCGATGTCGCCATGGGGCGCAAACCCGCTGACCTGGTCGTCCGCAACGGCCGTTGGGTGAACGTCCATTCGGGCGAGATCATCGCCGGCACCGACATCGCCATTGCCGGCGGTCGTTTCGCTTATTGCGGGCCGAACGCCAGCCATGCCATCGGCCAGGGCACCAAGGTGGTCGACGCCGGCGGGCGCTATCTGGTGCCCGGCCTCTGCGACGCGCATATGCATGTCGAGAGCGGCATGGTGACGGTGACCGAGTTCTGCCGGGCCGTTATTCCGCACGGCACCACCTCTATGTTCATCGACCCGCACGAGATCGCCAATGTGCTTGGCCTGCCGGGCGTGCGGCTGATGCATGACGAGGCCGTCGCCATGCCCATCAACGTGCATGTACAGATGCCGTCCTGCGTGCCCTCGGCGCCCGGGCTGGAGCATGCAGGCGCCGAGTTGACGGTCGCCGATGTCGCGGAGGCAATGAGCTGGGAAAACATCATCGGTCTTGGCGAAGTGATGAATTTCCCCGGCGTCGCCGCCAACGATCCTGTCATGTCGGGCGAGATCGCCGCGACGGTGAAAGCGGGGAAAACGGTCGGCGGCCACTATGCCTCGCGCGATCTCGGCCTGCCGTTCCATGGCTATGCCGCCGGCGGTCCCGAGGACGATCATGAGGGCACACGCGCCGAGGATGCCATCGCCCGTGTGCGCCAGGGCATGAAGGCGATGCTGCGGCTCGGCTCGGCCTGGTACGACGTCGCCTCGCAGATCAAGGCGGTGACGGAGAGCGGCATCGACCCGCGCAATTTCATCCTGTGCACCGACGACAGCCATTCCGGCACGCTGGTCCAGGAAGGCCATATGGACCGCGTGGTGCGCCACGCCATCCAACAGGGGTTGAAGCCGGTGACGGCGATCCAGATGGCGACGCTCAACACCGCCCAGCATTTCAGACTCGAGCGCGAGATCGGCTCGATCGCGCCGGGGCGGCTGGCCGACCTGCTGATCGTCTCGGATCTCGCCGCAATGACCATCGACGAGGTCTATGCACGCGGCGTCAGGCTGGCCAAGGGCGGCAAGCTCGAAATCGACATTCCGGCCTATGATTACCCGAAGACGGCGAAGAACACCGTCAAGCTCGGCAAGAAGCTGAAGGGCGGCGACTTCGATATCGTTGCTCCCAAAGGCGCCAACGAGGTGCGGGTGCGTGTCATCGGCGTCATCGAGAACCAGGCGCCGACGCGCGCGCTGGAGGCCGATCTGCCGGTCGAGGACGGGCTGGTCGCCATGGACCGCCGCAACGACATCTGCCAGATCGCGCTGGTCGAGCGCCACCGGGGCACGGGCGGCGTCACCAACGCCTTCGTTTCCGGCTTCGGCTATATGGGCGACTGCGCCATGGCGTCCAGCGTCGCGCATGACGCCCATCACATCATCTGCGTCGGCACCAACAAGCAGGACATGGCGCTGGCCGTCAATCGCTTGGGTGCGGTCGGCGGCGGCGTCGTGCTGTTCTCCAAGGGCAAGGAACTGGCGCTGGTCGAAATGCCGATCGCCGGGCTGATGTCGGACGAGCGGGCCGAGATCGTCGCGGCCAAGGCAGAGAAGCTCACCGAGGCGATGCGCAAGATGGGCTGTTCGCTGAACAACGCCTACATGCAGCACTCGCTGCTGGCGCTGGTCGTCATCCCCGAACTCAGGATTTCCGATGTCGGCCTGATCGACGTGACGACATTCCAGAAGGTCGATCTGTTCGTCTAGGATTGTTGATATTCAGGCCATGCCGGCCTGCAAGTAGCGATTTTCTGCGCTTCCGGTGCTCACGTACTTAAGTACGCTCCGCTCCGGTTCTCGAAAACCACCACTTTCGGCTCGGCCTGACCCGAACTCAACAATCCTAGGGCCAATGTCGCCCGCTGGCTCACCCGCCGGTGGCGATGGTCAGCACCTTGAACGGCGTGGTGATGACGATTTCCGCGACCGACCCGACGGCCTTGCCGAGGCCCTGGCCGAGATTGTTGAGCTGAGTCGGGACGGGCTCGTCCGAGGCAAGGCCGGCAGGCGCCCGCAGCCGGTCGCCGAGCAGTTGCACCAGCATCGGGTTGTCGGCGAATTTGGCGTGGTTGAGGCGGTCGCCGCCCTTGGCCTGGGAAAGGTCGACCACCGACACGCCATAGCTGGCGAGGTCGGCCGCATCGCCGTAATCGCCGACGCGCGGCTTATCGCCCGAGATCAGGGAGGACAGCTTGAGAGCCCGGTCATCCGCCGAGAGCAGGATGGCGAATGGCTTGTCGGGTTTGCCGTAACGGATCATCTGTTTCTTGAACACGTCGACATCGATGTCGGGCGAGGCCAAGATGACGTAACCGAGTTTGTCGTCGAGATCGCGATCGCCGGTGATGGCAAGCTGGCGCAGAGCCTCCATGGTCACCCAGGTCCCCATCGAATGGGCGATGATGTCGATGCTCTTGACCTTGGTCTTGGCCAGCATCCTGAGCGTCGCCTCGAGGTCGTCGCGCGCTGCGTTGGCGCTTTCCTTGTCGTAGATGTAACCCGTGGTCTTGCCGCTCGATGCCCACGAGAACAGCACCGGCGTGCCGGGATATTTCGTGTCGTGGGCGATCTGCGTCAGCCGGTAGATGCCGTCATCGAAGCCGTTGTTGAAGCCGTGCACGAAAACCAGCGCACGGTCGCCGCGCATGGCGATGTCGGCGCCGACCGCCTTGGCGAATTGCGGCGCGCCTTCATAGAAGGTGACGTCCTTGGCGGTGAAATCCTTGGCCGGATTGCTGTTCGCGGATCCCTTGGCCCGCTCGATGGCGCCGACCTGATGGTTTTTCGGGACGGTGACGTCGACACGGGCAAAGCTGGTGGTCAGCGAGCGATCGCCGTCGAACACCTGTCGCGGGTCCTTGGTTGCCCTCTGGCGTGTCGTGGCGACGAAGATTTCATGCGTGGCCACGATGTCGGAAGCGGGCACCGTGACCGTCGTCTTGTTGAGCAGGTCGTGCGTTTTGCCGCCGGCGCAGCCGGTGACAGCGAGCGCCAATGCAACGACGAGATAACTCTTCGAACGCATGGTCATACGCCGGCTCCCGCAAAGGGGGACGTCAAACGCATGACGTCGCTGGCTATTCCGATAAGGCCGGAGACCGGCGCGGTCCAGTTCAAAGTGAATCGATACATCCGCAATGGTGAACAGGCACGGCGAAAACCGCGGGACCGCATCTATTGTCCAAGCAGGCTGATGCGGTCTGTCACGTCACGGTCGCTGGCAAAGCCGTCATCCTCGCGTAGCCGCTGGCCGATCATCTTCACCAGCGTCGGATTGTCGGCGAACTTCGTATGGTTGAAGCTGTCCGATCCCTTGACCTTGGACAGGTCGACGACCGTCACGCCATAGGAGGCGAGATCGGCGGCATCCTTGTAGTCGCCGACGCGCGGCCGGGATCCGGCGATCAGGCCGGAGAGCCGCAGCGCGCGGTCGTCGTCCGACAACAGCAGGATGAACGGCTTGTCGGGCTTGCCATAGCGCCGCATCTGGCTCTTGAACACGTCGACATCGATGTCGGGCGAGGCCAGCACCACGTCGCCGAGCTTGCCGCCGAGATCGCGGTCGCCGGTGATGGCCATCTGCCGCAGCGTTTCCATGGTGACCCAGGTCCCGAGCGAATGCGCGACGATGTCGATGCGCCGCGCGCCGGACTGCTCCAGCATCCTGAGCGTCACCTCCAATTGGTCGCGGGCGGCGCTGGCGCTTTCCTTGTCATAAACGTAGTCGGTGGTCCTTGCGCCCGATGCCCAGGAAAACAGCACTGGTGTGCCGGGATAGCCGGAATCGTGGACGATCTGGGTGAGGCGATAGACGGCGGCATCGAAGCCGGTGTTGTAGCCATGCACGAAGACCATGACGCGACCGCCACGCGCCGCGATGTCGGCGTTGAGCGCGCTGGAGAATTTCGGCTGCGTGTCGTAGCCGACGACCTCGGAAGCCATGAAATATTTGGCCGGGTCGTCCGACTTGCCGCGCGAGCGGCGCTCGATCTGGCCGGTCTTGTGAAGCCCCGGAACGGTGACGTTGACGCGGGCATAGTTCAGCGTCGCCGAGCGTTCGCCGTCGAAAACCTTGTTGGGATCGTCGGATTTCTTGCGCGTCGTGGCGATGAAGATCGAGTGATTGCCGGCGATCTCCGTCACCGGCGCGGACACCATGGCGCTGCCCAGCAATTCCTGTGTTTGCTGGCCGGCGCAGCCGGCGACGAACAAGGCCAGGAGAACGGCAAAAATCTTCTTCAAAGGCACGCCTGAATTTCCAACTCCGGCCGAAAGGCCTGTCTATTCTCACGATACCTCCCGGACAGGCAGAGTGCGGCAGAACTAAGTCATGTCCAGTCGAAATGTGATCGGCGCCCCGCTGCGGCCATCGCAGTGTTGCGCGAAAGCCAAAATGGCGGGAAACGGCTGCGTGATGCGTGCAATGAGCGGCGCCGTCGCCGGCTTTCCAATTCCCGCAGAGATAGCGAGTTCAAGCCGCCCGATACGAAGGGGCATTAGAATGCACCCACAAGTAGCTGAAAATATTCCGCAAAATTTCCGCTCGGAACGACGCACATGATGGACGATGGCGCCACGTAGCCGGATATGCAATAGGCTGGCTCGCGCCGCACCTTGTCCCGGCGCTCAACAACCGAACGTGCGCGACCCGATCAATGATAGAGGTCCGCGGACAGCGTGCAACACAAGGTGGCTTTCCCAAGGGTGGTTTCCGATGAACAGTTTCTCTTCCCGCGTTGCTGCCGCTGCCGCCGCGATCCGCCAGATCTTCCCTGAAACGCCGCTGCAGGAAAACGATTATCTGTCGAAAAAGACCGGTGCGCGGGTGCTGTTGAAGCGCGAGGATCTGTCGCCGGTCCGCTCTTACAAGATCCGCGGCGCCTTCAATTTCTTCCGCAAGACACTGGCGGCCGGCAACGAGGCTGAACTGTTCGTCTGCGCGTCCGCCGGCAACCACGCGCAGGGTTTTGCTTTCGTCTGCCGCCATTTCGGCAGGCGAGGCGTTGTGTTCATGCCGGTGACGACGCCGCAGCAGAAGATCGACAAGACCAAGCTGTTCGGCGGCGATTTCATCGAGATCAGGCTGGTCGGCGATTTCTTCGACGACTGCTATCGCGCGGCCCTGGAATTCACTGGCAGTTCCGGCGCCCATATGGTGCCGCCCTTCGATCACAAGGACATTATCGAGGGCCAGGCAACCGTCGCCTACGAGATCGCGGACCAGATGCCGGGCGCCCGCATGCCCGATATCGTCATGCTGCCGGTCGGCGGTGGCGGACTTGCCGCTGGCGTCACCCATTATTTCGCCGATCAGGGCAGGGAAGCACGCTTCGTCTTCTGCGAACCGGCAGGCGCGCCGAGCCTGCGCGAAAGCCTTGCGGCGGGAAAACGGCTCAAACTCGCCAAGGTCGACAATTTCGTCGATGGCGCCGCGGTGGCCGAGATCGGCCGCGAGCCGTTGCGTCATCTCAAGGATTTTCCGGCCGAAACGGTGCGGCTGATCCCGGAAAACCGGCTCTGCGCCACCATGATCGAAATGCTCAACGTCGAAGGCGTCGTGCTGGAGCCGGCCGGCGCGCTGGCGATCGATGCGCTCAAGGATTTCTCCAAGAAGGAGATCAGGGGCAAGACCATCGTTGCCGTGGTTTCGGGCGGCAATTTCGATTTCGAGCGGCTGCCGGACGTTAAGGAACGGGCGCTACGCTTCGAGGGGCTGAAGAAATACTTCATCATCCGCTTTCCGCAGCGGCCCGGCGCGCTGCGAGACTTCCTCGAACTGCTCGGGCCCGACGACGACATCGCCCGTTTCGAATATCTGAAGAAATCGGCGCGCAATTTCGGTTCGGTGCTGATCGGCATCGAAACCAAGGACCGCCGCAATTTCGATCTGCTCAAGGCGAAGTTCGAGGCCGAGGGCGTCCAGTATCAGGACATCACCGACAACGAGACATTGGCCGGTTTCATCATATGAGCGGCAAGGAGGCAGGAAAAATCTTCGTCGCGCTGTTTTCCGGCATCAATGTCGGCGGCAACCGCATCGTCAAAATGGCGGAGCTGCGGTCGTTCTTCGAGGGTCTCGGCTTTTCCGATGTCGCCACCTACGTGCAGAGCGGCAATGCCGTGTTCCGGGCGAAGAAGGGCGACGCAGCGACACTGGCGAAACAGATCGAAGCAGCCTTCGAGAAGAAATGGGGTTTTTATTCGCGCATCATGGTGCGCGATCTTTCCTGGTTCGAGCGGCTGGTGAACGAAAACCCTTACCCGGAAGTTGCCGGGGAACATACCAAGCTGCATGCCTATGTGCTGGAGCGCGAGCCGACAGCGGACGAGGTGGCGCGACTGACCGAAAAGTGCACCGGCCCCGAACGCTTCGAGATCAAGGGCGATGTGCTCTACTTGCACGCGCCGGACGGGCTGGGCAAATCGGTGTTTGCCGGGCTGATCCCGCGCATGCTGAAAGTGCCGGGCACCGCGCGCAACTGGCGCTCGGTGCAGGCGCTGCTGGAGATGGCCGCTCCGGCCGGTGGGAAGTAATTCGCCGCCTAAGCTGCCGGAGCGGGTTTCCAATCGAAGGTCAGTTCTTCGCGGAAAGCAAAGCGCTTGATGTGATCGGCGACAACGCCTTCCAGGCGCTCGATCGATCCTGCTTCGTCAGTCGACACCGTGATATGCAGTGTCGCCGCATCGGCATCCATGACGGTAGGGCCCATTGAAAGATCGATGGTGCCGTGGGTGGGATCGAACTCGACCGGGAATTTGTGCGCCCAGTGCTTGCACAGCTGCTGCAGGTAGCGGCTGGCATGTTCGGTGGCGACGTCGGCATGGCTGGTCGGCATGAATTCTCCTGGGCAAGCGCCGGTTGCATGGCTGGGCGCCGGCCCAAGCCTGGCGCCTCAGCCAGACAGATAGGCGCCGCCCCTGAAAAACCAAACGGTGCCGGTCCATCAGCCTGGTATTGTCCGCTCAAGACAGCGTGATCGGCTACCAGCTTCCGGTGTTCGCCATCGAAGCCCAGGGCTCCGCCTTGGCCTTGGCCGGGCCTTTCTGCAGAAGCTCGATCGAGATGCCGTCCGGCGACTTGACGAAAGCCATGTTGCCGTCGCGCGGCGGCCGGTTGATGATGACGCCATTGTCCATCAGATGCTGGCAGGTGGCGTAGATGTCGTCGACCTCATAAGCGAGGTGGCCGAAATTGCGTCCGCCCTTGTAGTCTTCCGGATCCCAATTGTAGGTCAGTTCGACCAGCGGTGCCTTGTCGGCGATGCCGCTTTGCTCGTCTTCGGAGGCCGCGAGGAAGATCAGCGTGAAGCGGCCTTGCTCGTTTTCGTAGCGGCGCACTTCCTTGAGGCCGAGCTTGTTGCAGTAGAAGTCGAGCGAGGCATCGACGTCGGTGACGCGGATCATGGTGTGCAGATAGCGCATGTGATTTCCTCGATAAATTGCGTTGCGGCGCAACATAGGGTCGGCCCTGTCAAAGGGCAATCGTGCGGCGGTGCGCAATGCCGGCAAAGAACAAATCCGGTATTGCCCAAATGAACCGTGAAAAAAGGCACGGCAGGTCTTGCACAGACCGGAAGCCGCAGTGTTAATCTGTTGGCAAGAATCAGTTGCGGTGTTCTTGAAAAAAGGGGGCATTCTTATGGGGGAAAAGGCCTCTTTGACGGGGCGGGACGGACCCCTCGGCGACGCCTTGCAGCGTGACGAAGGCGGCGATGCCGCGGACTTGCTCGAAATAGCCGGCGCCATCAAGTGGTTCGATGTGGCCAAGGGCTATGGTTTCATTTTGCCGGATGACGGCATTTCCGGCGATATCCTCCTCCATGTGACATGTCTTCGAAGGGATGGCTTTCAGACGGCCCTGGAGGGCGCACGCGTGGTCTGCCTCGTCAAACATGGCGACCGCGGATTGCAGGCCTTCCGGGTGCTCTCCATGGACGTCACCACCGCGGTCCACCCGGCCGAGATGCAGGAGCAGCGCACCCATGTCGCGGTGACGCCGGAGAGCGGTCTCGAACGCGCCCTGGTGAAATGGTTCAACCGCACCAAGGGGTTTGGTTTTCTCACCCGCGGCGAGGGCACCGAGGACATCTTCGTCCATATGGAGACCTTGCGCCGCTACGGTATCACCGAGCTTCGGCCCGGACAGGTCGTGCTGGTTCGTTTCGGGCGCGGCGACAAAGGCCTTATGGCCGCCGAAATTCACCCCGATATGGGGACCTTGCCGGTCTCGCACTAGGGCGTTTCCGGCCGAGGATCTCGAATGGCTTACAGGAACTGGCTGACCGCGGGCGCGATGTGCGCGATTGCCTTCATCGCCGCCGCCGGTGGTTACTTCTATTCCGAAAAGCCGACCTCGGCGGACAGCCGGGCGATGATCCTTCCGGCCGATCCGACGCCATTGGTCGTGGTGACGAAAGGCGGTGATCGCTCTTTTTCCATCGAAGTCGCCGACACCGCCGCGGAGCGCGAGGCCGGCTTGATGTACCGCCAGGACATGGCGGACAACCACGGCATGCTGTTCGTCTTCGAGGTCCAGCAGCAGGTCGGCTTCTGGATGCACAACACGCCAATGCCGCTTGATCTGATTTTCGTCGGCCAGGATGGCAAGATCCGGGCGGTCAAGCACGGCGAGCCGCAATCGGACGCCGTCATTTCGCCCGGCGTACCGGTGCGCTTCGTGCTCGAGCTCAAGGCCGGCACTGCCGCCAGGAACGGCATCGAGTATGGCGACCTTTTGCGCCATCCGGCCGTGGGCACGGTATCCGGCCCCGGCATGCCACCAGCCGACAATGGCGATGCGCCCAATGGCGGTGGCGGTTGAGCACGCAGGCGGGATCGCAGATGCAGTTTTTCATCCATGACGGCTTCGACCTTGCCTTCCTCGACCGCCAGCCGGAATCGGGCGAGGGCGATCCGGTGCTGATGATCCATGGCTTTGCCTCGAGCCATTATGTCAACTGGGTGTCGCCCGGCTGGTTCAAGACGCTGAACGATGCCGGTTACCGCGCCATCGCCTTCGACAATCGCGGCCACGGCTCGTCGTCGAAGAGCTATGAGGAGGCCGACTACACGCCGGTCAAGATGGCTTCCGATGCCGCTGCCTTGCTCGGCCATCTCGGCATCGAGCGCGCCCATGTCATGGGTTATTCGATGGGCGCCCGCATCGCGGCGTTCATGGCGCTGTCCGATCCGGACAAGGTGGCGACGCTGGTCTTCGGCGGTCTCGGCATCGGCATGGTCGACGGTGTCGGCGATCGGATCCCAAT
>NZ_RZTC01000150.1:0-12070 GCF_004023165.1 Mesorhizobium sp. M7A.F.Ca.MR.176.00.0.0
GCCTTTGCAGCGCGCGTCGTACCGTCGACGCCCTGCATGCGCAGGCCGAAGCCGACATTGCTGCCGACGCTCATATGCGGGAACAGCGCATAGTCCTGGAACACCGTCGTCGTCGGCCGCTTGGCCGGCGGCACCGAGGTGCAGTCCTCGCCACGGATGAACACCTTGCCTTCGCTGGGGGTGACGAAGCCGCCCAGAATGGAGAGCAGCGTCGTCTTGCCGGAGCCGGACGGCCCGAGCAGGATCGTGTAGCTGCCGGGCTCGATCTGCAGCGAAACGTCTTTCAGCACGGTGTGCTGGCCGAAGCGATGCGAGACGGAGCGAGTATCGACCAAAGGCGCAGTCATGCCTTTCTCCTGCGCAGCAATGTCAATTCGAACAGCACGACTAGCACGATGGAAACCGCGAAGACCAGCGAGCCGACGGCGTTGGTCTTGGGGTTGAGGCCGGAGCGCAGGAGGTTCCAGATTTCGACCGGCAGCGTGGTGTCGAAGCGGGTGAGCAGGAAGGAGATCACGAACTCGTCCCAGGAGAAGGTCATCGACAGGAAGAAGCCGGCGAAGATGGCGGGCGCCATGACCGGCACGGTGATCAGCAGCAGCACCTTCCATTCCGGCGCGCCGAGGTCGCGCGCGGCACGCTCGATGTTGATCTGGTGGTCGCCCATCTGGCTGTAGATGATGGCAAAGCACAGCGGCAGGTTGATCACGACATGGCCGATGCCGGCGGCAAGCAGCGATTTCGGCACGCCGGCCCAGTTGAACAGCACCAGCAGCCCCATCCCGATGATGAGATAGCTGACCGTCAGCGGCAGGGTGATCAGCCCGCGCAGCAGGCCGGAGCCAGGCAGGACGAAGCGGGCAAAGCCCCAGGCGGAGAGAAAGCCGAGCGTGACGGCTGCGAGCGAGGAGATGGATGCCACCAGCAGCGAGTTGACCAGCGCCGAAGTCAGCCGCGTGTCCGAAAGAACCGCATCGTACCAGCGCAGCGACGGGCCGGTGAAGGGCGGGATCGGGAACGACGTCGCCTGCAGTGAAAACAGCACCAGCACGACGACCGGCAGGAAGATGAAGCCGTAGACGGCGAGCGCGTAGAGCCAGGAGGCGATGCGGACAATCCGGCGCATCTCAGGCCCGCTCGATCTTCAGCCAGCGCGCGCAGGCGAGATAGGCTGATGTGACCACCGCCATCAGGATGATGGACAGTGCGGAGGCCAGCGGAAAATCGCCGCGCCTGCCGATCTGCATCATCACCAGCTGCGGCATCAGCAGCTCGTTGTTGCCGCCCAAGATCTGCGGCGTGATGTAATCGCCGATGCACAGCACGAAGGTCAGGAAGGCTCCGACCATGATGCCAGGCAAGGTCAGCGGCAGCACGACATGCAGGAAGGTGCGCACCGGCCCGGCGCCGAGATCGGCGGCCGCCTTGCGGTAGCTCGGGCTCAACTGCTTGAGGTTGGCAAAGATGGTCAGCGTCAACAGCATGACGAAGAAGTGCACGAAGCCGGTGACGGTGGCGAACCGCGTGTTGGCGAGCTGCAGCGGCTCACTGATGAGGCCGGAGCCGGTCAGCGCCCGGTTGACGACGCCGTTCTGCGCCAGCACCAGCAGCCAGGAGTAGGAGCGCACGACATAGGAGGTCCAGAACGGCAGCACGGCCAGCATCAGTGCCAGCCGCTGCCAGCGTTCCGGAACCTGTTCGGCGAGGATCCAGGCAAAGGGATAGGCGAGCAGCACCGAAATTACGGTGACGATCGCGGTCACCTGCAGCGAGTTCACCATCGCCTGCCAGTAGGACGGGTTGTTGAAGAACTGGCTGTAGTTGGACGCCGTGAAGCCGCCGCCCTCATGCGCCGTCAGGCTGGAAAACCCCATGGCGATGAAGGGCAGCACGAAGAACAGCAGCGTCCAGCCGAGCGCCGGCGTGACCAGCGCCCAGGGCAGGGCAGAGCCCGCCCGGGGCAGGGCCGCCCGGGGCAGAGCAGAGCCCGCCCGGGGCAGGGCACGTCCGTTGTTTGCCGAGCTGCTCATGAGCGCTATCGGCTCATTTCGCCTGCAGCATTTCGGTCCACATATCCTGCATCTTCTTGTCGAGATCGGCGTTCGGCGCCGGATAGGCCTGGGCGCGCGCCAGGAAGCCCGGCTGCTCGTCGAAGCGCAGGGCCTTCTTCTGGTCGTCGGTGAGTGCGGCCTTGGTGTTGGCCGGCATGCCCCAATAGCAGGAGGAGGTGGCAAGGCGCGCCTGGCCTTCCGGGCTCATAATGTACTGGATGAACTTCAGCGCCATGTCCTTGTTCTTGGAATCCTTGAACATGGCCAGCGACTGCGACCAGAGAATCGCACCCTCCTTGGGGACCGAGAAGTCCAGCGCCGGGTTTTCCTTGGCCAGGCCCGCCGTCACCCATTCGCCGCCGCCGACCAATATGTCGACCTCGCCGGTCGCAAGCGCCGTCTGGCTGGCGGTCACTTCGCCGACCAGCTTGGCATTGGCCTTCATCTTCAAGAGCTCGTCCTTGAGGGCGGGCAGGTCGGCTTCGGTGAGATCGGCCGTCTTCTTGCCGATCGCCAGTGCGGCCATGCCGATGACCGGCAGGTAGTAGTCGTAAATGGCGACCTTGCCCTTGTACTTGTCGCCGGTGAGTGCCGCCATCGACTGCATGTCGGCCGGATCGACCTTGGTCTTGTTGTAGCCGATCGTGTTGTAGCCGAACTTTTCGGTGATGCCGTAGCGCTTGCCGCCGGCCACGGTGGAGCTGTCCATCTTCACCTGCGGAAACAGATCGGCCAGCGGCAGTTTGTCTTCCGGCAATGGCTCGAACAGTCCCTTCTCGACGCCGCGCGGCACGTCGATGCTGTCGATCACCATCACGTCCCAGTCGCCCGGCTGCGACTGCTCCACGATGGCGAGGCCGGCGCCGGTGCCCTCGAATTCCTTGACGTTGACCTTGACGCCATTGGCCTCCTCGAAAGGCTGCAGCAAGGCCGGATCGGCATGATCGCACCAGATCAGCGCGTTGAGATCGGCGGCCTGCGCGCTCGTCGAAAGCAGCAGCGCCGCGGCTGCGGCAGCTGTGCGCAAACGGGTCTTCAGGATGGAAAGCGGATTGCTGGCTGTGTGTGACATCGAGTGTTCTCCCTTGCCTTTGTGGCTTCTTGCAAAAAATTGAACCAATTCTAAAATTGAGTCAATTCTGTTTTGTGGCAAGAGGCTGGGAATGAGCGGATTGCGGGCTAGGCAAAAGGCGGACCGGCACCGGCGTATCATCGAGGCGGCGGCCGAACTGTTTCGCGAGGCCGGCTACGAAGGCGCCAAGATCGAGGCGATCGCCGCGCAGGCCGAGGTCTCTGTCGGGACGATCTACAACTACTACGAGAACAAGGGCGACATCCTCGGCGCCATCGTCTCGCTGGAGGTCAACGAGGTGCTGAATGCCGGGCAAGGCGTCGTCGCCAAGCCGCCGGCCAATGTCGGCGACGCGCTGGACACGCTGGTCGGCATCTATATCGAGCACTCGCTGCACTATCTCAGCAAGGAGATGTGGCGGCAGGCGATGGCGATCTCGACGCAACTGCCCGACAGCCCGTTCGGCCAGGCCTACACCGCGCTCGACCGCGCCCTGACCGAACAGATCCGCGCCCTGGTCGCCCGGCTGCAGGAGATTGGCCTGGTGCGCCAGGACATCGACGGTGCAGCGCTCGGCGAACTGATCTTCAACAACATGAACATGATGTTCATCGAATTCGTGAAGCGTGACGCGGCGAAGATACCGGAACTGCGCGCGGCGATACGGAGGCAGAATAGGATATTGGTGGCGGCGATTGGGGTGTGACACGTCAGGAGCAGGCAGGAGAAAGCGTCGCTTCCGCACAAGACCTGGTTTCAGACGCGGGTCGCCTCTTGAGTTGAGTTTGAAATCTGGTACAACCTAGGAGGGCATAATAGGGGGAGGGGTAAATGGGGACGTTTTCAGTCTGGCATTGGGCGATCTTGCTGCTGTTGATCGGCGTGCCTGTTTTCCTTGCCGTTCGATCAGCCGCGAAGCCGTCACAGAATCCTGAGGCTCTTGTGGGCTTCGGCGGCTGGCTGATGCTGCTGGCTATCGGTCAGGCAGTGTCACCATTGCGGACGCTTGCCGACTTCGCCAATTCGACCGACGGCTACCAGCAACTCATGACCCTCTCAAATGGGCCGCTGGCGGTGTATGGCGAGGTTGCCCTTAATCTGGCATTTCTGGCGCTTCAGCTGATTGTGCTCGTTTCGATGCTGCGGCGTAGCCGCCGCTTTCCGCAATTGTTTCTGCTCCAGTGGCTGGCGATTCCCGTCGTGTTTATCCTGGACACGATCTGGGTTGCGTCAGTTCTGGGCGTTCCGGTGAGCCTGGTGCTCGCAGGCGATGCGCTGGTGGCCCCCATAGTCTCGTTTGTGGTGACAGGGCTCTGGGTCGCCTACGTCTACAAGTCTGTCAGGGTGCGGAACACGTTCACCAGGATTGGGGCATCCGCCCAGGTTGCGAGCGCGTCATAGAAGGCAGCCCAGTTTGGGATATTTTGGAGCATCGGGGCTCAACGAACTGATCTTCAATGACATGATGTTCATCGAGTTCGTGAAGCGCGACGCGGCGAAGATACCCGGAGCTGCGCGCGGCGATCCGCAGGCAGAACTGGATTTTGGCGGCGGCGATCAGGGTGTGACCTCGTGCACCACTATGTCGTCATCGAACCTGGAATGGCCAAATCCCGAGCCGAATGACCGCAGCTGTCGTCCGTGACGGTTGCGAGCTTTTGGAAGGTCTTTATTTCGGCTTCGTTTATAGGTGCTGCCCGCGCTTTCGCCTGGAGATCAGCCAGGCGCGCCACGAGGGCTTGCGACGTCTCGACTTCAGGGCTCATCATTTTCATTGTCCGATTCAGTGGCGATTGACGAGCACAACCCGCCGCCATCCCTGCCGGCGGGCGTGGCCGGTTCGAAGCTTCAGTCGTAGACTTTCACAATCTTGCGTGTGCTCGGGTCCACCAGAACCGTTCGGTTGTCGACCAGCGGTATTTGACGTTGGGGACCTCGTGGAGCTCGACCGTGTCTGGCAGAGCCGTGCCGACGTTCAACTCCACCCCCCCCGGGAAGCTTCACAGAAGCCAAGGGTTGCTTCTTCACGTATTCGCGCACGACGGTGTCCTGTTCCTGTGTGACAACCACATCCTGTGCCGCAACTGCGCCGACGCTGGCCAACAGCAAGAGCGCCGCAGCGGCGCTGCTTAGGTGCATCCTCATAGTTTTTCTCCTCTTGTAACTGGCGGCAGCACGATCGGCTGGCCACCCGAACACGTCGCCAGGCCAAACGTTCCTCATACGGGCTTCTGGCTGAACCTGCGCAGGACCAAAGTCTGATTGGCAAACGCAATGGTCTTACCCGTTGGGAGTAGGCGGAACGGCTTAGGCCTGAAGGTTGTTGTCTCTGCAAACGCGGAGAGAAACAGTGGAAAAAAGTGTCGGCCAGGCGCGATGGTTGCTCGCACCGATTTTGGCAACAGCCATCACCTTCCTGGTGATGGGGATAGTCCTTGGCTGACATGACGTGGATCGGCGCGGTACGTCCCTTCCTGCGCTGATAGGACCCGTGAGCCGCTTCGGCGGCTGGCGGGTCCTGTATTTCACCGTGCGCTGGGCTGCTCATTCGGCAGCGCGCTCTTTTTAGCTCAGGTACCTTGGGAGGTTTATTATGGATCGGCGATCCTTCTTGACTGCAATGTTTGGTGTTGCCGGGGCAGCGGCCCTTGCAAGCGCTGTCCGCCCAATCGACGCAGTAGCGGGTGTTCCAGGAGCCGGACGCGGCATCCTCGACGAACTTGAGACGCCACAAACAGCGACCTTTGACG
The DNA here is from genome assembly GCF_004023165.1 of Mesorhizobium sp. M7A.F.Ca.MR.176.00.0.0. NCBI lineage: Bacteria > Pseudomonadati > Pseudomonadota > Alphaproteobacteria > Hyphomicrobiales > Phyllobacteriaceae > Mesorhizobium > Mesorhizobium sp. M7A.F.Ca.MR.176.00.0.0. Next base: position 5,874 of record NZ_RZTC01000150.1, read on the forward strand.
AAGATGCACAGGCAGAAGTGCAGCAAGTCTACCATCGGGACTGGCACCACCGTCCCCACCGCCGCCGCCGGCGAGGCTGGAGACGGGTTTGCCGCAGCTACTGGCGGCATGGCCGCCGTCGCGTCCGGTGCTACCGCCGACGGGGACCTTCGGTCGTCCTTCGATTTTAACTAGTTTTCCGCCTTGGCCCGTTCCGGCTCGCGCGCCGAGAACGGGCCGGTTGGGATCTTTTTGGTGAACGATAACAATGACATTGGTCCAAAGATTGAATGCGAGTGGCAGCGCAAACCAACCGGGAAATGACAACGACCATGCCGCGGGGTTTGCGGACGCCGTCTCGTTGCGGGACGAGGAAAACATTGCCGACCTTGTCAGGCGAACAGAGCGCATGGCCATTTTGGTGGTTCTAGGAATGGGCGGCTGGTTGATGTTGGTGCCCGCTATTTACCTTGTACTGACCCACGGGATATGAACGACTTTCGGTGTCGCGGTAGCTGACTGCAGCATGTCAGCGGAAGCTAACGCAACATCCATGCGCGTCCAAAGTTGAATTGCGGGAGCATCGCATCGCGGCTTCCGCACCCCGTTTCCTGTATCGGCAATATGGGGACGGGCTGTTTTGCTGGCGCGAGCACAAGTGTCTGGAAGCACCTATTATAGTGGTCCACGTCCGGCATGCTGGGAAGGCGCTCTCATCCAACCAGCCGCGCATACTCGGCCTCCGGTTTGCCGTAGGTGCCGTTTGCGCAAGCCGCAAGGCCGCTGCGGTCCCTGATATGCACTTCGCCTCGTCGAGAATAGATGAAACCGCGCCCTTCCAGCACTTGCAGTCCAACGGTAACCCCTGGGCGTCTTGCTCCAAGCATGATGGCGAGAAACTCGTGGGTGATCGCAAGGCGTTCGCCGTGGACCCGATCGTCACACATTAGAAGCCAGCGCGCCAACCGCTCTTCAAGGTTTGATTTTGCGTTGATCAGGGCCGTATAGCTGGTCTGGATGTGGAAGTAGTGGACATAGCGCAACAGGAACAGGCGCAACGTTGGGCTGTTCGCAAGAGCCTCCTTGAAGGGCTCGGCTCCGATCCTGAAAGCGCTGCCGGGCGACTGAATGTAACATTGATGCGCCGCATAGTCAGCGCCCATCACGAGCGCGGCACCGGTCATTCCCTCAAAGCCGACAAGACCTACCTCGGCCTCCTTACCCGAAGCCGCCGCGACCACAGAGGCAATGCCGTCTTCCAGGAAGTAAACCGTCTCGATCTCCGAATCGGCTTTCTCCAAGGTCATTTTCAGCTCGAGGTCACACAGTTCAAGGTGTGGCTGCAAAAGCCCCAGGTCACCAGGGTTAAGCCGACGCAACAATTGGTTTTTATAGGAATCGTTCTCTTGATTGGTCATAGCTCAATCCCGCTTGGGGCAAGAGCTTTCCAATCTCCCTGCCGTCCGCGCCCGTAAACACGTGCAGACGATTTAGAGAAGATACGCCCACTGGCGCGCGATTGACAGTGAAATGCGACCTGATGCACGGCGTCCCCCAGCCGCCGAATTACAAAACAGGGGTGTGCAAAGTTAAAGGGTTGGAATCGTACAGAACTCTGCTTCGTACGAATCCGACAATTTCGTGATCGCGGCCAACGCCGGCATGATGTGCATGGTTATCGATGTCGAGGTAGAGCGACGAGAAGGCGACTGGCAGGACCGACTGGCAACGCGAAGGCTGTGCTCCATAACGGGTCAAACAATTTGGCATCTAAATTGCTCTGACAGGTATGGGGTGGGCGAGAGCCCGTCGCTTCGCAAATGGAGCGGCGGGTCTACTCTACCAGCGACTGTCGAATGGCCACAGCAACAGGATGTACCCGCTTTTCAGCAGAAGCTAACGGAACATCCGGGCGCGTCCAAAGTTGGATTGCAGGAAGCGCCGCATGCCGGCTTCCGCAGCCCGTTTCGTGTCACCGGCAATGTGGGCGGGACGGGCTGTTTTGCGTCGGTACGCGATTTTATCCAAGCGGTGACTACTTGTGGGTAATCCAGTCCAACAAGCCTGCGTCAACCTGCTCGCACCCGACATATTCGCGGACCAAGCTTTCAGCCAGGTGGCGCCATTCACACGCGGGAACGCTTGTTTCCCGGACCAGGTTTCGAAATGCAGAGCGGAGAATGTCGGCATCGAAGGTTGAGACGGCAACAGGACCTGGGGTCCGGATCTTCCCAACCTCGGGCCAGGTCATCGCCGTGACGTTGGCGAAGGCCCTTGAGCAGTTCGCGCGAGGCCTCGATTGCGCGTCGGGAGTGGTCCATACCGCGGCGAAATGAGGCGGTTCCGGCCAGGGAATGGTGCCGCAACCGAAAGCTGGTTTCTATAGCCGCGCGTGCGACTTCTATATGCGTTTCAACCATCGCGGCCTCCCTTCCTGCGAAAGGATCTATTTACTCTCTTCTCACGCGTGACCCAAGAAGGATTCAACGTACGGTTTGGTACGCAATGCGGCGCGCAGATGGGCGCGGATCGCGACGGCGTCTCTAACGAGCATTGGGGCGTGAGCAAGCTGTTCGAGCAAGACGAGCATTCGCGCTCGCTTGTGGGCAAGGCGGGCACGCAAGACTCTCGCTATACAATCTCGTCTGATCGCAGTTTGAATTTAGGTTCAATGTGGCGGAAATACAACGGCACATAACGGCGCGCTCTGCTACGAAATGGTGGGTTGTAGGGGATCACCTAATGAAGAAGCTGCTTCTTGGTTTGTCGTTGTCTCTGCTGGCTTCATCGGCGTTCGCTGCCGATGCCATGGTCGAAGAAGTCGCCCCGGTTTTTAGCTGGACAGGTGGGTATATCGGTCTTCAGGCAGGCTACGCTCGGGGTGAGGGGAATATACGGCAGGCCAGCGGCCCGGGCTTCATTGAGACAGATCCTGACGGGTTCCTTGGAGGTGTCTACGCCGGTTACAACTACCAGATGCCGAACAATATCGTCATTGGTGCGGAACTGGACGTCGTATATGCGAATGTTGATGGCAGCGGCCAAATATTCGCCGCTCCCGGTCTCCCATTTCCGGGCGGCATCGGGACCGAGGAACTTAAGTGGAGTGGGGCGGCAAGACTTCGACTGGGATATGCCGTTGATCGCTTGCTTCCCTATGTTGCGGGTGGCGTTGCATTTGGCGACATCGACACAAGCAGTAATACCGTCTCAGGTTCTTTCGGAGACACATTTACTGGATGGACGATAGGCGCGGGCTTGGACTACGCCATGACCGACAATCTTCTGCTGCGCGCCGAGTATCGCTATACTGATTTCGGCACTGAATCATTGCCGATTGGTAATATTGATCTGAAGATCAATGAGGTTCGCTTCGGCATCGCCTACAAATTCTAGTCCACTGAAGCCCATAGAGAGAGCCTGCCGCCAAACCGCGACGGGCTTTTTTCTTTGCGCGACAACAGAGAAATATCTCGGCAATGCGTCGTCGCATCCCTGGGACGGCTCTCCCGCCTGGTTCCTGTCTTAGTGGTGGCTTTGGGCGTGACCGCTTTACATGCCTTGAGGAAAGTAGGAATATTATCCTCGATTCGAGTGGGGCGACTCTTAAAAGGTGTCGCAATGGCTCGGTCAAAACCTTCAAAGCGATTATCGCAGGCTGAAATCGAGCGCTTTCTCGTGGCGGCGGAGGCGCTGCACCTGAGCATCATCAAGCAGTTCATATCGCCGCATTGCGACCACTACAGACAGACGCGCGTCTTGCATGAGGTGCTGTTAAGGGCGGTGCGGGAAGTCACCGGGAAGGATGCTACGTTCATCCGGTGGAATTTGACCGGGCCAGCACAACAAAGGCCGGAGCGCCCGGCAGAAGAGCCCCCATAGCATTGTCCGGGACGGACGAGGGGCCTGAGCCGCGAACTATTTGCGATCCAGGCCCCTGGCCGTCGGGTTCGTGGCGACATTGCGCCCGCGGAATGCCATTCACAAGCTGGACCTTGGTCTTGCTATTCCTGCGGAGCGCGTCAACGTCGGAGACGCGCTGAACAGTTAGAATTTCATCGCGATGCCGACGCGGAAATCGTGCGTCTGAAGCGTGTGTTCCAGCGTGCATCCGCCGCCGCAATATTCAAGCGACTTCTTGCCGAAGAAGGAGAAGTCGTATTCGCCTCGCAAGAACACGTTGTGTGTGAGAGCGACGTCGATGCCTGCTCCAACAATGCCACCGACCAAAGTTGCATCCCGCTCGGCGTTTCCACCTGGATAGAACGTCTTCAGCTTTGCGGCGGTTACACCAGCCGTGACAAACGGCATGTAGGCTCCGATGTCCATGCCAACGCGACCCTTTACGGATCCGAACAAACCTGTGGAGGCGTCGAGAACGCCTGGGCCTGGAATATCGTCGAAGGTGTTCTTCTTAAAGCGGTAGCCAAGCTCGCCTTCAACGCCATAGACAATCTTGCCGGATTGGAAGTTATAGCCTGCAAAGCCGCCGACCGCGGCCGAGCCGACGTTGTGCGTTGCGCCAGCCTGGGCGCCCGGCTCATAGATCTTGTAATGTTCCAACGTTCCGGCGCCGAACACGCCGGCGTATGGCCCTTGCCAAGTCCATTCAGGGGTGTCGACAGGAGCGGTCATCATATCGGCAGCGATGGCCGGAGCCGCCGAAAGCGCAACGAATGAAGCGAGCAAAAAAGCTTTCATGAAATCCCCATCAAATCGCCAAGCGCTTTATATCGATGAGCCTGCAACTTTGTATGTAGCTAGGAAGTCACACCTGTAGACTAAGTTGCTGCGCCTGAATTCGGCGACTAGGTATCAGGAAGGCCGGTGCAAACAGGCATCCCGCGAGGAGCTCCGGACTTCCGCGGCCGAACACCGGCGCCGCCACAACCTCTGGAATGAAACTCAACGCCGGCGAGGAATGGCAGTCAGGTTTCGACGCGGGCATTATCCAGAAATTCGAGAGCGGAGCGTGGAAGGTGCCGTTCTAATCTTCAATAAATCCCGCCGCCGCACGGTGGCGGGCTTTCCACATGGTGATGCTCCGGGGCGGATATTCTCGCGGGTAAGTGCATGATTTCCAACGTGGATCAGGCGGCGGATCGAACTCGATGACAATAGATTAACTGTCTGAATTTACTCAATTGCCGCACTTTTGCTGGTGCCCCCGGACGGAATCGAACCGCCGACCTTCGGTTTACAAAACCGCTGCTCTACCAGCTGAGCTACAAGGGCACGGCGCTCCGGTTAGCATATTTGTTGCGCCAGTAAAGACAAAACTCCGTTTTTTCCCGGCATGCCGCGTGGCCCGTCGACGAGGGCATCCTGAAAACCGCTAGATTGCTTCCTACATCTAGGGGAGGTGCAATCGCTTTGCGCAGGGGTGTGGCATGATCAGATTAGTCATCATTCTCCCGATCATCTTCGTGGCCTGGATGCTGCTGGTGAAAATCATCAGCGATGTGAAGAAGGCCAATGTCGACTGGACCGGCGTCACCACCATCATCGGCTTCATCGCGCTGGCGTTCTGGCTGCGCCATGTCACGGGGATGGGGTGAGAGAGAGCGAATAGTGAGTAGCGAATAGCGAATAGCGAATAGGGAACGGCAACGTAGCGATTGGTAAGTGGCGTTCCTGCCTTTTCCTCCTCGCTATTCGCTATTCACTTGGGCCAAAGGCCCCACAAAAAATCTCCTCGACCTATCGAACCTTTTGCCGCGCCGCGCCGACTGATGGTTAGAGGCGAATGGGTCGCCTCGATCAAGGATCCAGGAGATCATCATGTTCAAGCGCACTCTTACCTCAGGCCTCGTCGCCATTTTCGTCGCCACCGGCGCGCTCGCCGGCACTGTCGGCACGTCGTCCGCCCACGGCATGCACGGCCATCATCACAACCACCATCACAAGAAGCACTTCAAGAAGTTCTGGTGGAAGCACTACAACCACCACCACAACCATCACCACAGGCACGGCAGGGTGATCATTTTCCTTTGATGGAGGGACCCAGTTCTCCCAAGAGGGCGGCTTCGGCCGCCCTTTTTGCGTTGGCGTTGCGAAGTAGGGCGGGCAAAGCTAGCGATCTCGCCCGCAAGCTACGGCATGCACATTTCCAAACAACTGGTCTTTGGCGATAGGGTGCATGGCAGCTTGGCGCATGCATTGCCTTTTGCGGCGCTGGTCGACCCCCACTCCGTCTCGGCTTCGCCGAGCCACCTCTC